>CAZHIK010000421.1:0-7844 GCA_964532635.1 uncultured Enterobacterales bacterium | reverse complement strand
GTTCACCAGGGCCATCGTGACCGGGTGCACGAACTCGATGGGGTCCTCGAGGGTGATGATGTGGTCCGGCTTGGTCTCGTTGATCAGGTTGACGATGGCCGCCAGGGTGGTGCTCTTGCCGCTCGCTGCGGGGCCGGAGACGATGATGATGCCCTGGTGGTAGTCCAGCAGCTCTGTGAGCCGGCCGGGGATGCGCAGGTCGGAGAAGGTGGGGGGCACGTTGGGGATGACCCGGAAGGCCGCGCACAGCCCCAGGCGCTGCATGTAGACGTTGACCCGGTAGCGGCCCACCTCGGGGATGGCGTGGCAGAAGTCCACCTCGCCCTTCTCGCGCACGGCGCTCTTGTGCCGGTCCTCGAGGATCTGGACGATGGCGCGCTGCGCCTGCTTGGCGTCCAGCGCCGGCATGTCTTCGAGGCGCTCGAGCTTGCCGCGGCGGCGGACGATGGGGGGCTCGCCCACTGTGATGTGCAGGTCCGAGCAGCCCTCCTCGCGAATCCTGGCCAGAACCTTGTCGATTGGGCGGGACAGGTCCTTGGCGGACACCGCTGCTGTGGCGGCCTCGATGCCCTTGGCCTCACGACCCAGCTTGGTGGCCAGGTCCCGGTGCACCTCGGCTGCGCGGGTGCGCACCTCGCTCGAGGGGTCCTTCTTCTCGAGGGCCTCGAGCATGGGCAGGATGCGCTCGTCGGAGAAGCGCCCGAAGGCGGCCACCACCTCCATCCGCACCTCGGGACGCTTGTCACGCAGCAGGCCGGATAGCGGCTTGAGCGCCTTGGTGTTGCCGATGCGGGCCAGGGCGTCGATGGCGGCCCAGCGGGCCTCCTCGTCCTTCAGGGCCTCGATGAGATGGGGCAGGGCCCGCTCGTCACCCAGCTCGCCCAGGGCGTCGCAAGCGGTGATGCGCAGCCACCAGTCCGGGTCCTTGAGCAGCTTGCAGACCGGCCCCACCACCCGGGGGTCCTGGAAGTACTGCACCATCACCAGGGCCGCACTGCGCACGTCCTCGTCCTCGTGCTCGAGCAGCTCCACTGCGTGGCGCATGACCCTCTCGCCCATGGCGCGCAGGGTCTCGAGGATGCGATCCCGCAGCCAGCCCACCAGGTTGCGGGAGTACAGCAGGATCTCCAGCAGCACCTCGGTGCCGTTGCCGGTCTTCATCAGCAGGTCCACCGCCATGCGGCGGGTGGCGTCCTCGCCTTCGCCCAGCAGCTCGATGAGGTGGTGCCGCATCTCCTTGGGGTGCGCCTGGGCCTGCTTGTCCAGGTAGGACTTGGCCAGGGAGCGGCTGTTGGCGTCGCCGTGGGCGAAGGCGTCGAGCATGAGCGACAGCACCCGCTTGTCCTGGACGGAGCCCAGGGCCTCCACAGCCGTGGCCGCCACCCGGCGATCCCGGTCCCGCGCCAGCTTGAGCAGCAGGTCGGCGTAGCGGCCTGGGTTGCCATCGCGCACCAGTCGACGCACAGCGGTCAGGCGGGTCTCGCCCTGGGCTTCTTCCGCAGCCCGCGCCCGCCAGCTCGAGCCCAGCTCTCCACCCAGCTCCACGGCCAGCTCCCAGCCCTGGCGCTGCTTTGCCGGGTTCTTGTCCTTGATCAGGTCGTTGACCACCCGCTCCATCACGTCCGGGTCCACCCGTGGGATGAGCCGTGATGCGAAGGAGCGTACGTGGGCAGGCTTCTGGCTCATCTGCTCCACGAGATCCCGCACGGCCCCCGACGAGGGCTTCTGCAGGAAGATCTCCACCGCGGCCTGGCGCACCGCGGAGTCCTTGTTCCAGATCAGCGAGACCACTTCCTTGGCGCCGGGGGACGCCTGCCGCAGCTGGCTGATCATCCCGTCGCGGTCGGCAGGGCGGCTCCACGCGTTCTGCTCGAGGTCCGTCAGCAGTGTCTTGGTCTTCCCGCGTCCGAAGATGGCCATGGATCGGGTCTCGCAGGTTGGGGGGGGGGGGGGGGAGGGGCGAAGCCCGTCGCCTCGGAGGGGCCAGTGTCGCTCGCCGGACCATTCTGACACATGCAGACCCGCGAACGGAGCGGCTTCGAGCTAAGGTGCCGCAATCCCAGATCGAACTCCGAAGCCAGGAGGCCTCCATGTTCCGCTTCGCCCTTCCCATCCTCGCCCTGTCCGTGGGCTGTGGCTCCGGGGGTGTCACCCCCGACGAGCTCGCCGCACTCGAGGCTCTCGTGAGTGACCAGGCCGCGCTCATCAGCGACCTCGAGGGTAGCGTCACCGACCTCGAGGTCCAGCTGGCCGACATACAGGCCGACATCGACGACAACACCGCGAGCATCGCCGTCAACTCCATCGAGATGGCCGAGAACGCGACGGACATCGACGACCTCTCCGAGAGCATCGAGGACCACGAGGGGCGCATCTACTCCCTCGAGGCGGCCACGGGTTCGGTGGACCTCACCTACCTCGAGGAAGGCCTCGCAAGCCTCGAGACCACCACCGCCACCAACGCCGACGACATCGCCAGCCTGCAGACCGACCTGGGCAGCCTGCAGGGCGAGGTCAAGACCGTGCAGTCCGACCTGGGCAGCCTGCAGACCACCGTGGGTGGCTACGGCAGTGACATCAGCACGCTGCAGAGCGATCTGAGCGCCGCCGAGGCCGGCATCACCACCCACTCCGCCGACATCGCGGCCCTGCAGAGCGACGTGAGCGCGGCTGAGAGTGACATCGCGACCCTGCAGAGCGACCTGTCTGCGGCAGAGAGCGACATCTCCGACAACGCCAGCGACATCGTGGGCAACGCCTGGGACATCTCCGACAACGCCAGCGACATCGCAGCCGTCGAGGTCGACGTGGCAGCGGTCGAGGACCTCGGCACCGTCCTGAGCGTGGACAGCGCCGGAGACCTGGTGCTCAGCGGCGCCAACCTCTACATCCAGAGCGGCACGGGCTCCACCGACGGACGCGAGAACGGCCTGGGCAACCTGATCCTGGGCTACGACGAGAGCTCCGGCTCGGAGAGCCGCATCGGCTCACACAACATCGTGCTGGGCATGTACAACGACTACACGGCATTCGGCGGGATCGTGGGTGGCTACGGCAACTCCGTGATCAACGACTACTCCTCGGTGCTCGGCGGCACGGGCAACGACAACTCGGGCTACGGCTCGGTGATCGTCGCCGGCTACGGCAACGACGCCTCCGGCTCCTACGCCAGCGTGCTGGGTGGCTACTACAACGACGCCAGCGGCAGCTACTCCAGCGTCGTGGCGGGCAGCAACAACGAGACCTCGGGCTCCGGCTCCGCCATCCTGGCGGGCGAGAGCAACGACGCTGTGGCCAGCTACTCGGCGGTGGTGGCCGGCGCGTCCAACTACGCCGGCTACAACGACTCCGTCGTGGTGGGCGGTGTCAGCAACTACGCCTACTCGTACTACACCGCGATCCTGGGCGGGTACAACAACTGGACCACCGACTACTACGCCACGGTCAGCGGTGGCTACGGCAACTACGCCAGCTACGACTACGCCGCGGTGGCCGGTGGCTACAGCAACGACGCCACGGGCTACGCTTCGTCGATCCTGGGCGGCTACAACAACAGCGCCAGCGGCACCTACTCCACCGTCTACGGCTACAGCTACCAGAGCGCTACGACGACCTACGACTACGAGCCGTAGAGGGTCCCTCGACCGTTCTTCCTGTAGGGGCGGGGTTCACCCCCGCCCGCCGACTCATAGCTTCGGGCGGGGGTCAACCCCGCCCCTACATCGGTTGATGGATAGCACCAGCGCTCGGCTGGACAGCAGGTGAGAAACCCTGCCCGAGGGGATAGGTGCGGGACAACCCCGCACCCCGAGGATCCCCATGGCCGAGAAGATGAAGCATCCCCCAGGGCTGTACGTGCTGTTCGGCACCGAAGCCGCCGAGCGCTTCTCGTTCTACACGATGCGCGCGCTGCTGGTGCTGTACCTCACCAAGGTGATCTTCGTGGACATGGCCGACGAGCAGGCCATCCGCGACCACGCCCTGGAGATCTACGGCACCTACCTGCTGCTGGTCTACCTCTCCGGCCTCGTCGGCGGTCACTACGCCGACAAGGTGCTCGGCTCCCGCAAGGCCATCTTCGCGGGTGGGCTGGTGATGATGGCGGGCCTGTTCGTGATGTGGTGGCCCTCGCTCATCTTCTACGGGCTGGGGCTCATCATCATCGGAAACGGCTTCTTCAAGCCCAACATCTCCACCATCGTCAGTGGGCTGTACCCCGAGGGTGACAAGCGCCGCGATCCGGCCTTCACCATCTTCTACATGGGCATCAACCTGGGCGCCTTCGTGGCCATCTTCGGCGCCGGCATCGCCGAGAGCCTGTCCAAGACCCACGCCTGGGGCTGGAACGTGGGCTTCGTGCTGGCCGGTGTGGGCATGATCTTCTCGCTCATCCTGTTCCACCTCGGCCAGGGCACCCTGGGCACAGCGGGCTTCCCTCCGGGGCGCGAGGTCACCCCCGAGTCCCGGCTGAACGCCGACGACTGGAAGGACATCATCATCTGGTCGGTGGGCATGTCCGCGGCGGTGCTGCTCTTCATCTACCTCTGGGGTGTGGCCCTCGGACCCGTCTGGGACATGATCCCCGCGATCGTCAAGCTGGTGGCCGGCATCCTGCTGCTGGTGGGCGCAGGCGGCGGCTTCTTCGCGGTCAACCGCGACAACACACGGCAGGAGTGGGAGCAGATCGGCGCCATCATCGTGCTGTCCTTCTTCGTGATCTTCTTCTGGGCGGGCTTCGAGCAAGCCGGCGGCACCATGACCCTGTTCGCCGACGAGCAGACCGACCGGCACATCTTCGGATGGGAGATGCCGGTGGTCTACTTCCAGGGCTTCAACCCCATCTTCATCATCGTCCTCGCGCCCCTGTTTTCGCTGCTCTGGGGCTGGAACGACAAGAAGAAGTACGGCCTGTCCACCCCCGCCAAGATGGGCGTGGGCATGATCATCCTCGGGCTGGGCTTCATCGTGATGTACCAGGGCCAGCAGGTGGCCGTGAACGAAGGCAGCGCCGGCCTCGAGTGGCTGGTGATGGTCTACCTGTTGCACACCATCGGTGAGCTGTGCCTCTCACCCATCGGCCTGTCCATGGTCACCAAGCTCTCGCCGGTGCGCCGGGTCAGCCTGATGATGGGCGTGTGGTTCGCCTGCACCGCGGTGGCCGACTACCTCAGCGGCCGCATGGAGGCCATCGTCCACCACTTCGGCTGGAACCTGTGGGCCGTGCTCATCGCCACGTCCATGGGCGCCGGCGTGGTGCTGCTGATCACCACCCCCGTCCTCAAGAAGTGGATGCACGGCAAGGGCTAGCCTCCCTCACCGGCGCCGCTACCAGAGCGGCCGGTCCGCCAGGTAGATGAGCTGCTGCTCGGGGGTGATCATCGCGTCGTTGGGCGGGTTGAGGCGGTCGCCGTCGTCGTCGTGCAGGCCGATGACCAGGACCCCCTTGGTCTCCTTGATGCGCTGAGCCGCGATGCCGAAGGGCACGGGCATCGTGAGATCGTGGGGGATGGGGCCCACGTAGAGGTTGCAGCTGCTGGCCAGGGCGATGGAGCCCAGGACCGAGGCCGTGCCCGGCATGGTGACCGCGTGAGCCACCAGGGAGAAGCCCAGGCGGGTGGTCTCGATGACCTCGTCGGCCCCGGCCGTGCGGGCGTGGGCCACGTTCTCGGAGTGCAGGATCTCGGCGACGATGTACAGCGGGCGCTGGCGGCGGCTCGTGGTGGCCTGCTTCTTCATCCAGGAGCGAATGGTGAACGCGGTGAGGATGGTGTTGGCATCCGCCATGTGGGGCGAGATGGTGCGGCTGCCGACGATGATGGCCGCCCGTGCGTGCTCCATGCGCACCTTGCCCAGCTCGCTCTCCTTGCTGGGATCACCCCGGATCCAGGTGAAGGTGGGCGGGAGATCAGGGGGTTGCTCGTCGTCGTCGAAGACCAGCACCGAGGTGTAGTCGGGGTCGATCTCGTTGGCGACAGCGTCCAGCAGCATGCGCGAGCCGGCGTCGTAGCCGCAGATGACGATGTGATCCAAGAAGGTGGACATGCGGATCTGCTCCTCGCGCAGGCGCCAGACAGCGGTCAGCAGGGTGCGGCTGACGATGCCGGCGAACAGGGCCAGGGTGAACATGCCGACCACCATCAACGCGCCGCCGACGATGCGCCCCAGGGGGGTGATGGGGGTGATGTCGCCGAAGCCTACGGTGGTCAGGGTGACCAGGGCCCACCAGATGCCGTCGCCCAGGGTCACGATGTCGGGGTTGGTGCCCTTCTCGATGAGGGTGATGGACACCCCGCCCACCATGGTGGCCACACCCAGCGCACTGAAGGCGAAGCCGTATAGCAGGCCGTTCTGCTGGAACATGCCCACCATGGCTTGGAAGGGGTTGGAGTAGCGGAACACCCGGGCGGTGCGCAGCAGGCGCAGCGCGCGGAGTCCGCGGAAGGCGGGTACCACGGCCAAGCAGGTGAGGATGTCCACCAGGTTGAGGGGACGCAGGCAGAACAGCAGGCGCCCCAGCAGGTGTTCCTGCAGGCGCTCGCGAGGGGTGAGGGTGTACAGGTCGAGCTTGGCCGGCCTGAAGGTCAGGATGCGCAGGGAGATCTCGACCACGAACAGGCCCAGCACCACGCGGTCTACCACGAGCAGCACCCGGGCGGCGGTGCTGCCCTCGTCGAGGGCCAGGTCCACCCCGAACAGCACGATGGACAGGGCGATCAGCCCCCAGACTACCCCGTGCACGACCCGGTAGACCTGGGTCTGCGGCCGGTGGAAGGCGGTGTGGATGGCCTGGAAGATGTCCTGCATGGCTCCTGGTCCTGCCTCGGCCGTATCGCGGCGTCGGGTGAGGCGCCCAGGGTGCCGCCCATTGGCCAGATGCGACGCACCGTTCCGTCTCTGTGGGATGTCAACCTCGAGGCGGGTGAGCGCTTGCTGTGGGCTGCGCTGGTGCATAGTCAGCACCACAGCCAGGGAGAGTGTCCATGCCAGCTCACGAGCTCCTGCGGCTCCTCGAGGCTGCCGCCAGCAAGGTCCGCGATCCGCGCTCCGGGAAGTCCCTGAAGCAGGCCGGGATGATCGGCCCGCTCCGGCTCGACGACGGCCGGCTGGTGGTCCAGCTCATCGTCTCCCCCAAGCACAGCGAGCCCCACCGGCGACGGATGCTGGCCTCTCTGGGCCGCGAGATCAAGCACGCCGGCTGGGAAGGCCCCATCGACGCCGAGGTGGTCGAGCTGGCCGACTTCGATCCCGCTGGTGAGGTGCCCGCCCCCCCGCCGGAGCCCCCCCCGGCCGACAAGCCCGCGGAGCCCGGCCTGCCCGCCAAGAAGCCCATCCCAGGCGTGAAGTACGTGGTGGCCGTGGCCAGCGGCAAGGGTGGCGTGGGCAAGAGCACCGTGGCCCTGCAGCTCGCCCTGGCCTTGCAGCGGGCCGGCGCCGCCGTGGGCCTGATGGACGCCGACATCTACGGCCCCAGCCTGCCCCTGATGCTGGGCATCTCGGAGCGCCCAGGGCTCAACGACGACAAGAAGATCGTGCCGGTGGAAGCCCACGGCCTGAAGTGCATGTCAGTGGGCTTCCTCATCGGCGAGAAGACTCCCCTGATCTGGCGTGGGCCCATGGTGATGGGCGTGGTGCGGCAGTTCATCGAGGACGTGGACTGGTCGGGCCTCGACGTGCTGGTCATCGACCTGCCCCCAGGCACCGGCGACGCCCAGCTCACCATGGCCCAGCTGGTGCCGGTCGATGGTGCGGTGATCGTCAGCACCCCCCAGCAGCTGGCCCTGCTGGACGGGGTCAGGGGCCTCGAGATGTTCCAGCAGATCGACATGCCCATCCTCGGTGTGGTC
>CAZHIK010000420.1:0-7856 GCA_964532635.1 uncultured Enterobacterales bacterium | reverse complement strand
TGCGGTGCGATCGCGGTCGTACAGGGCGAGGGCCACCGCGTCCCCGGGGGGGGCGGTGCCTTAACAAAGCTTCACCCGCCGTGACACAGCTTCAGGCCCAGCCTGTGGCGCGTTGACAGCCACGACGTACACTCATCTCATCGAACAGCGAGGCGTCCCCATGCGAGACAAGCTCCCCACCATCCTGCTGGCCCTTGGCTTCGCGGTCGCGGGCAGCGGCGGCACCGCCATCGGCTACACCCTGGCACAGCGCGCAGAGACCCCCGCGGCCCCACAGGCCGCCGAAGAAGACACCGCCGCCTCGTGGGGCAAGGCTCGGGGCCAGAGCCGGGGCTCCCGCGCCAAGGCCCGCGGAGGTCCCCGCTCCAAGGTGGGAGCCCGCACCCGCGTGGCGTCCAGGGGGCGCGCCGGCCGGGGGGCCAACGCCGAGCAGCGCGGCCAGGGCCGCACCTGGGGCGGCCTGGCCGAGGGCCTGGACATCACCGAAGAGCAGCAGCAGGCCTGGCAGGCGATGATGGAGACCATCCGCACCACCTGCGTGGCCAACCGCCTCGAGCGCGGCGACACCACCTTCGACCTGATGATGGCCGCCGTGAGCGAGGAAGACGCCACGGCCGAGGCCCTGCACGCCCAGGTGGAGAGCTCTCTCGAGGCCCAGCGCGAGGCCTCTCACTGCGTCCTGGAGCAGGTGCTGACCTTCCGGGAGCAGCTGACTCCCGAGCAGCGGGCCGCCCTGTCAGAGCGCATCACCACCCAGCGCAAGCGTCGCCAGGCCTGGATGGACTCCTGGTCGGATTAGGCTTCACCAAGCCCGCGGAGGCTCCATGGACCGCATCCTGGTCATCGACGACGATCCTGGCCTGACCAGCCTGCTCAGCGAGTACCTCCAGGCTCGCGGCCTCGGGGTCGCCACCGCCCCCGACGGCGATCAGGGCTTGGCCATGCTCCGCGGGGGTGGGGTGGACCTGGTGATCCTCGACGTGATGATGCCTGGGCGAGACGGATTCGAGATCTGCCGCGAGATCCGAGCCGACAGCTCTGTGCCCGTCATCATGCTCACCGCTCGCGGAGATGAGCTGGACCGCATCGTCGGGCTCGAGCTGGGTGCCGACGACTACCTCCCCAAGCCCTTCAACCCCCGCGAGCTGCTGGCTCGAATCCGCGCTGTCTTGCGCCGCCGGGCTCCAAGCACGCCCGGCTCCGAGGTCATCAGCGCTGCGGGGGTGCGACTGGACCCGGAGCGCCGTGAAGTACGCGTGGACGGCCAGCCGGTGGAGCTGACCACCACCGAGTTCGAGATCCTGCGAGTGCTGGTGGCCTCCGCCGGGCGCGTGGTGCCCAGGGAGCGGCTGATGGAGATGGCCCGCGGACCCGACTGGGCCGCCTTCGAGCGCTCCGTGGACGTGCACGTCAGCCACCTGCGTCGCAAGCTGGGCGACGATCCTCGCGCCCCGCGCCGCATCAAGACCGTGCGCGGCGTGGGCTACATGGTACCCTCCGGGCCGCTGAACTCTCAGGGCTGATGCCATGACCCACCGGCTGAGGGTGCTCGCGGCCCTGGTGGGCCTGCTGGCCGTCACAGTAGCCGGCACCTGGTTCATCACCGGACGCCTCGCCCTGTTCCCCCTGCTGGACGCGCTGAACAGCCAGCGCGTGGACACGGCGCTGTACCTCGCACGCGCGGTGGAGTCCTCCGGCGATCCCCCCGGGAAGGCCTGGGAGCTGAGCCAGCAGCTGGGCCTGGAGGTCGCGCCCATCGGCCGAGAGCCAGCCCCCGACGACCGCTACGACGTCATCCGACGCCGCGGATACCAGGTCTGGATCGGCCGCCGGCCGGCACTGCCCATCTACGTCTCCACCCGGGGCCTGCCGGTGTGGGGCATGGCGCTGAGCTTCCCAGTGGACATCGAGCAGCCCCGACGGAGGGTGGGCTGGGGCTTCCCCATCCTGGCCCTGCTGGTGCTGGCGGGGGCCGTGCTCACCAGTGGCTGGGTGCTGCGTCCCCTGCGGCGCACCAGCGACGCCATGGACCGTGTCGCCCAGGGTGACCTCGAGGTGCGCGTGCCCGAGGGGGGCGACGAGGCCGGCCGCATCGGTGCCACCTTCAACCGCATGGCCCAGCGGGTGGCCGCAATGCTCCGCGGTCAGCGGCGGCTGGTGGCCGGTGTGTCCCACGAGCTGCGCACCCCCCTGGCCCGCATGCGCCTGATCACGGAGCTGCTGCGAGACAGCGGCGCGGATCCGGCCCGCCTCGACAGCCTCGACGCCGAGATCGCCAGCGTGGACGGCATGGTGGGCGAGCTGTTGGAGTCCGCCCGGCTGGACGAGGGCGTGCTGGCCCTGCGGCGCGGCCCCATGAAGCTCTCCGACCTGATCGAGCAGGCCCTCGACGGCGTCGAGCTGGGGGAGCGCGAGCTGCAGGTAGAGGTCCCGCTCGAGCTCGAGCACAAGCTGGACCGAGTGCGCATGGTCCGCGTGATCAGCAACCTGCTGTCCAACGTGTCTCGCTACACGCCCTCCACAGCGCGGGTGGTCATCGCCGCCGGCCGCTTCGACGGCGAGGGCGGCCCCTGGACCCGCTTGACCATCTCCGACGACGGCCCCGGTGTCCCTCCCGATGACCTCCCCCACCTGTTCGAGCCCTTCTTCCGGGGGGAGCGGAGTCGCAGCAAGTCCACCGGGGGGCTGGGCCTGGGATTGATGCTGGTCAAGCAGATCGTCGAAGCCCATGGCGGGCGCATCGCCGCCGCCAACCGAGCCGAGGGCGGGCTGCAGGTGAACATCGACCTGCCCAGGGCCTAGCCCCCTCCGAGCCGACGCAGGGTCTCCTCGAGCACCGCCCAGGCCGGGGAGCGGCTGCCGTGGGTCTTCCGCACCAGGGCCTGCAGGCGCTGCAGCTCCTCCGCCAGCAGGGCCTCCTCCTCGGTGAGCACGCCGGCGAAGCGGGGCTCGAGCAGGTGTCGGGTGGTGGCGGCCGAAGCGGAGATGCGATCCACGAAGACCTCGAAGCGACGCTGAGCCTCGCGCAGGGCTGTGGTTCCCATGCCGGGGCCGTGCTCGGTGAGATGGACCCAGCGCAGATCGTCGCCCCACAGCTGCTCCACCAGGTCGTCCCGCGCCAGCGCCACCACGGTGCCCAGGGCCCGGCCTTCGTGGCCGATGGCCCGCCGCACCGCATCGACGATGCGGTGGAAGTTGTCGTCGGCCAACGAAAAACCCACGTACAGCATCTGGCGGGTGATGAGCATGGCCTGCACGATGCCCTCGAGGGCCGCGTTGCGGGTGCCGTAGCGCAGGTAGTGTTCGCGGGTGAGCACGATGTCGTCGGGCTGGGAGACACAGCCATGCATCTTGAGCAGCCAGCGGCTGCGCTCGGCGCGGGGGGCGTAGGGCAGCACCGCCACGGGGCGACCCGCGGTGGCCGAGGCCCGCTCGAAGAGGTCGTCGTAGTTGGTGGTGATGAACTCGGTGACGGGCAGCCCCGCCAGCAACCCGTGGGCCAGGGCGTAGCGGTGGTAGCTCTGCAGGGTACGCGCCACGGCGTCCCCCACACAGGCACCCAGCCGCCGGTCGATGACCTGAGCCCGGTCCAGGTGGCCCAGGCGCTCCAGGCCGTCCTGTTCGAGGTCGGTGAGCTGGGCTTCGGCCCCCAGGGCTCGCAGCAGCTCTCCCCAGGTGGGCAGGCCCGCGCCCGCGCTGACGCCGGCCCCCATGAAGACCACCAGCTGCCCCTGCACCGCGGCGGCCGCGAGCATGTCGGCTCGCTCGCACAGCCGCGCTCCGAGCTGTGCACGCCAGGGATCCGCGGCATCCCGGAGTGCCTCCCGGCGCGCGGCCTGTGCCGCCGCGAAGTCCGCCGGCTCCCAAGCCACCAGGGCCACGTCCACGTCGTGCTGGGAGACGTGCTCGAGCAGCATGGCCACCAGGGGCCGGAGCAGCTCGCCGGCCGCCCAGCGCGCGCCGCCGTAGCCGGTGCCCACGATGGGTAGGGCCAGCAGGGGCCGCGCGCGCTCGAGGCCCCCGCCCAGCTGGCTCGCTGCCCGAACGAACTGCCGTGCGCCCTCGACGTACCAGTCCAGGCCGATGTCGGCTCCCCGGCCGACGTTCGTGAGCCAGGGGCGGCCCGGACCGCCCCAGTCGAGCATGGGGACGCTGCGTCGCCCCTCCATGCCCCAGTCCAGGGGAAGGTGTCGCCGGGTCTTGCTGCGCTTGGCGGCCAGCCCGGCCCGCTCCCACAGAGCGGTGCGCTTCCAGGAGCGGCTCACCCCCAGCTGGACATCGCAGGGCAGGGCCCACTGGTCGCAGTGCAGCTGGGTGAGATCGCCTTGGAGGATGAAGAGGTGCCCGGACATGGGGCGAGCATAGCTCTCACTACGCGGGCCGCACCAGCGCCAGCTGGCGATCGGCCCGCCGCACCACCAGCTGGCGCGCCCAGCCGAACTCGATCCGATCTTCCTCGATACCGTCGCCGAAGACCACACCCCCTTCGTTCATCTCCGAGCGCAGCTCGAGGCGCCCGCGGCGGCCGATGATGCCCTCGGTGACCCTGCAGCCGGTGGCTCGGCTGGGGAAGGCCTCGCGCACAAAGAAGGCCAGCTGTGGGTCGCAGGGTGCCGGCAGCTCGAGCCCCGATCGGTGGCAGCGGTGGATGCTGCGAGCCCAGCCGGTGGAGCCTGTGCCCGTGGACACGATCAGCCCGGAGCTGGAGTGCCGCTCGCGGCGCTTGCCGTGGCGGATGAGGTAGCGGGCGCTCTGGTGGGTGCGATGGCCCACGAACACCTCGTTGAGCGCCAGCAAGCGCTGGCCGTCGTCGCTGCAGGCCTCCACCATGGTGCGTCGCTCGAGGTCCACATCTCCCGAGGCGATGCGGGGCAACATGGACCGCGCAGCCCCGGGCGCGTGGGTCACCAGCACCCCGTCGTAGCGCTCCGGATCCGGGTTGATGCCCAGCACGGGCTGGCCGTCGATGTACTTGGCCACGTTGGCCACCAGGCCGTCCTGACCCACCGCCACCACGATGTCCGCGGGCTCGAACAGGAAACGGTCGAGATCGTGACGCAGCAGCGCGCTGCGGCGCCAGGAGGACGGGATGGCGGTGTGGACCGTCGCCAGCGCGGCGTGCTCGACCTCGTGCTGCGCTGCGACCAGTTCGATGTCCTGGTCGCGACTGCGCAGGAAGAACGCTGCCTGGCCGTGGGTGCAGTGCACCCGCAGCAGCTCCTCGTAGGCGCTGCGGCGGCGCACCAGCACCACCCGGGGCTCCATCGCCTAGCCCTCCTGCAGGTGCTGGGCGCCCGCTTCCGCCAGGCGGGTGATGGCACCGCTGAGCAGGTCGGGACCGATGCTGAGGTGCTCGATAGGGGGCAGCTGCCCCGCCAGCTCGCGGGCGGCCAGGCCAAGCATCACGCCCTGGGGCAGCTCGCGGTAGATGCCGATGCGCTCGCGCTCGGCCTCGACCTTGGCGCCCTCGACCTCCCGGATGCCCGCAGCGCTGGCTTCGGCCTGCAGCCGCTCACGCTGGACCCGCGCCTCGACCTCGATGCGGGCGGCGTCGGCCTCGAGGCTCACCCGACGGCGCTCGTTGTCGCCCCGCTGGGCGATGAGGTCCTCTTCGCGGCGGGCCAGCTCGATCTGGTTCTGCAGCTCGTTCTCTGCGATGGCCCGCTCGCGCTCCACCGCCAGAGCCCGGCGCTCGAAGGTGGCCTTGTCGGCTTCTTGCTGGATGGCCTCGCGGGTGGGCTGCTGCAGGGCCTTTTCGAGCTCCGAGGTCGGTGAGACATCGCTGATGCGCACCGAAGCCACCTCGAGGCCCATGTCCGCCAGGCCCTCGTCGCTACCCAGGCCGGCGAGCACGCGGGCGCGGATCTCCCGCGCGCCCTCCACCAGGGCCGTGGGCAGGGGCTGGTGGGAGACCCAGTCCCAAGCCAGCTGCTGCGCCAGCTGGGTGAGCAGCAGGGCCACCTTCTCCAGCGGCTGCTCGAGCCATCCGCCCTGGGCCGTGTCGATGCCGAAGTCGATGCGGTCGGCCAGCACCTGCGGGTCGGTCACGCGCCAGGTGATCACCCCTTGGACCGCCACGTCCTGGAAGTCCTGGGTGCGGCCGTGGAACAGCACCGGCAGCTCCCGATCGTCCATGGGCAGCTCGGCGATGCTCGCGGTGAGCGGCAGGAACCAGAACTGCAGGCCCCGCCCGGAGCGCACGAGCTTTCCGCTGCGGTGCTGCAGCACGAAGCTGGCGTTGTCACCGCGCAGGTGACGCAGGAACAGGAAGCGGGTGATGTCGGCCATGTCGACCTCCTGGGGTTGGGCCCTCAGGCCCGAGTGAAGCGGTACAGGGCCGCCGGTCGGTGGCCCACGTCGGCCTGGCGCTCGCCCGTGGGCTCGAGATCGCCCGAGGCGAGCAGCTTGCGGCGGAAGGAGTCCTTGTTGAGCGGCTGGCCCAGGATGGCTTCGTGGACCAGGCGCAGCTGGCGCAGGGTGAAGGCGGGGGGCAGCAGCTCGAAGCCGATGTCGGTGTAGGCGAGCTTGCCGCGGATGCGCTGGACGGCCATGCCCAGGATCTCGCCGTGGTCGAAGGCCAGCTCGAGGAGCCGGTCGTCGTGGTCGCGGGGCTCCACGGGGCCGCCCTGCTCACCGGGCCAGGGCACATCCAGAGGAGCGAGCACCGCTCCGCCGTTCACGCCGGCCAGCCGAGCCACGGGCACCAGCGCGTAGTAGGCCACGGTGATGATGCGCATGCGGGGATCGCGGTCCGGGCGACCGAAGGTGTACAGCTGCTCAAGGAAGACCCCCTCGAGCCCAGCCTTGTCCCGCGCGACCCGCGCGGCCGCGTCGTCCAGGGACTCGTCGATGCCTACGAAGCCACCGGGCAGGGCCCAGAGGCCACGATGGGGATGAGCCTCCCGGGGGCGCAGCAGAGCCCACAGCTGGCCCTCGGCCACGGTGAGGATTGCCACGTCCACCGCCACCGAGGGACGCTCCCACGCCGTAGGATCATAGCTGTCGAGGAAGGCACGCTCTTCTGGGGTCGAGGACATGGGCTCTCCTTAGATACACTATGCATATATGCACCCTGCATCTATGGTGTCAACCCCAAAGATGGATAGAGTGTTCCATCCCCAGGGAGATCCCATGTCCCCTGCCCTCCTGCTGCCCGTCCTGCTCTCGGCCGCGCAGGCCGCGGACACCCAGCCGGCCCCGGTCTGGACCCTGGGCGGCCGCTGCCTGGCCGGCGTCTGCACCGGCGAGCCCGTGGCCGATCCCGAGCGCTGGGAGCGGGTGCAGGTGGTGCCCGGGGGCGAGCTGCTGCGGGTGGTGCAGCTTCAGGAGCCCTGGGTGGAGCTGGGTGTCATGGTGGACACGGCCACCGGGCGGATCGCCCTGGTCGCCGCCTGGACCCAGGGCCGCCCCGCCTGCGAGGCCGCCCGGGACGCCCTGGATGCCATGGTGGAGAAGAAGGCCCTCGAGACCTCGGTGGACTGGTGGACCTGGAAGAGCGGCCAGAGCGTGCGCCTGTACCCCCCCGCCACCCCGCGACGGGGTGGTGCTCGGGTGCTCGAGGCCTGCGAGCTGACCCTCTTGGACCCCCGCTTCGACGATCGCACGCGGACCTGGGAAGAGGACGAGGACTAGGCGCCCGTGGCGTGTAGCGCCTGTGGTGCACAGCCCTGTAGAGCCTCAGGGTGTTGTGGCAGGTGGCCAGCAGCAGCCATTCCGCTCGAACGGCGTCGATGCCTCTGAGCATGAACGGTCTGAACCTCGTGCCGTCCACCGCCACATGGCCCAGCTCCACCAGGCCCGCCTCGTGGCAGATCAGCAACACACCGAGGAACAACGCCGAGCTCGCATCGCGGTGG
>CAZHIK010000419.1:0-7873 GCA_964532635.1 uncultured Enterobacterales bacterium | reverse complement strand
CCCTGGCGGTGAGCGCAGAGACCCATCCGGCGAACCAGGCGGGCGTGGCCGGCCGCTCCTCCCGCAGGTCGGGCGCCCCCTCCTCCAGCTGCCAGCGGGTCTTCTCTTCGCGGGTGCTCCCCTGGCAGGCCTTCCGGCCGGCTGCCATCTGCCAGGCGAGCAGACCCACCGCATAGATGTCCGAGGCCGGCGGCGAGAAGCCGTCGAAGCGCTCGGGGGCCATGAAGTCCGCGGTGCCGCTCGCCTTGCGGACCTCGGCGAGGTCCTGGAGGGCGGTGGCCACCCCGAAGTCCAGCAGCCGGACCCGAGCGTCGGAGCACACGAAGACGTTGGAGGGCTTGATGTCCCGGTGCACCAGCTCCTTGCGGTGAGCGTAGGCCAGGGCATCCAGCACCTGCTCGACGATCTCCACCACCAGCCTGGCCGGCATGGGACCTCCACCCAGCAGCTGCTGCAGGCTCCTGCCGTCCATCAGATCCATGATCATGGCGGTCCGCGTGGGCGAGGGCTCCACGTGCCGCAGGCGCACGATGCCCGGGTGGTCCAGGCGGTGCAGGATCTCGCACTCGTGCAGCAGGGCGGCCACCAGCTCCCGCTTGCCCGACAGCACGTGGTCGACGACCTTGACGGCCACTTCGATGCCGGGGGCCTTGGTGTGCACGCCCCGGTAGACGACACCGCAGGATCCCCGTCCGATCTCTTCCACGAGTCGATAGTCGGTCACGATCTCTTCGAGCATGGCAGCCCCTAGTCGCCGCGCCTCCGAATCACGAAGGGCCCCAGCCCCAGCGCGTCCAGGTCGGCCGCCTGCCAGGCCCTGAGCGCGTCGTCCGGCGAGCAGACGATGGGCTCCTCGTGCATGTTGAAGCTGGTGTTGACGATGGTGGGCAGCCCGGTGATCTCCTCGAACTCCACCAGGATCTCGTGCATCGCCGGGTTGTCCTCGCGGTGGAGCACCTGGGGACGGGCAGTGCCGTCCACGTGGACCACGCCCGCGCAGTCGCGCTTCATGGACTCATCGACCTCGAAGCAGACGGTCATGAAGCGGGCCGCGTCGGCGGCCTTGTCCAGCAGCTTGTAGTGCTGGGGGGCACGCTCGGCGAGAGTCATCGGGGCGAAGGGCATGAACTCGGTGCGCTGCAGGCGCGTGTTGAGCCAGTCGTTCACCGCCGGATCGTCGGGCCGGTAGAGGATGGAGCGGTTGCCCAGGGCACGAGGACCCCACTCCATGGCGCCGTCGCAGCGGGCCACCACCTGCTTGTCGGCGATCAGCTGGGCCACGTCGCGGGCCAGGTTGGCGGGGCGCTGGTAGTCGAGCCCGGAGCCCGACAACAGCCGCTCCACGTGGCGCTCGTCGAAGGACGGTCCCAGGTAGACGTGTGGTAGCCGCTGGGGCATGGCGCCGGCCGCGCCCAGGGCCGCACCCACGGGCAGGCCGCCGTCGCCCATGTTGGGGTAGACGAAGAGCGAGTCCACCTCGGGGAGCTCGGCGATGCGGCGGTTGACCGCCACGTTGGCGAAGGTTCCCCCCGCCACGGCCACGTGGTGGACGCCGGTGGCGGCCACGTGGTGGCGCACGAAGGCTGTGACGGATTCTTCGAGGACCCGCTGGGTGGCCGCCGCCACCTGTTCGCGCGGGAAGCGGGTGACGTAGCTGTAGAAGCGGTCGTCGGGGGCCTGGCGGTGCCAGTAGTGCAGCCGAGAGAAGCCGGGGCCCACGAAGCGCAGCTGCCGCCGCATGTGCTCCATCAGCTCGGGCGGGGGCTCGTCGTAGGCGGCCAAGCCGGTGATCTTGCCCTCGTGGCGGTTGGGCCGGAAGCCCAGCACCTGGGTGATGCGGCTGTAGTAGGTGTTGACCGACGCCAGGCCGCTCTGCTCCCAGTGCAGGTCGAGCCGCCCGTTGCGGCCCACCCACACGGTGACCGAGGCACCGTCGCCCATGGCGTCGATGGTGATCACCAGGCACTCGTCCCGGGGCTGTGAGCGGTATGCGGAGTGGGCATGGGCCTCGTGGTGGTCCATCAGCCGCAGCTCGGACCGAGAGAACCCCCGGAGGTCCAGGCGCTTGCGCAGCAGGGCGTGGCTGGCCTGGATCTCGGCGGCCTCGAGCCCCGAGCGCCGCAGGGCCACCTGGTAGAGGATGTAGAGGTTGAGCAGGTAGGAGAAGTTGCCTTCGGACTTGCGCTGGTGGTGGAAGCCCGGCAGGGCCCGCAGGATCGTGGAGGGGGTGTAGGCGGTGCCGAAGACGATGCGGTCCACATCGACGGGGCGGGCCCCCACCATGTCCAGGGCCGTGTCGATGGCTTGCCAGGGGAAGGCGCCGGAGTTCTTCTGGCGGTCCATGCGCTCCTGGCCCACAGCAGCCAGCAGCTGCCCGTCGACGACGACCGCGGCTCCAGCGTCGTGGTTGTCCGAGATGCCGAGGATGAACATCAGTCGTGGACCTCCATCCCGGTTTCGTCGTGGTCGCCGGGGGGATTCAGCACCATCTGGGCGGCCGTGCGAGCGGATCGTACCAGCTCTTCCCAGCTCTGCACCCGCCGCAGTGCGCGGGCGATGTAGCTGGGACGGAAGTAGAAGCGGAGGTATGCCAGCCTGATCCAGCGCTCAACCTCGGCCTCTGACAGAGAACAGCGGGGGCGCGGGACCTCCACCTCCTGGCCGTTGAGCATGAACTCCCGCCACCAGTCCCGCCCGGTCTCCTTCACCAGCATGTCGTACAGCTCGGTGGCCGGCATGGGCGTGACCTTGCTGAACTGGGCGTAGTCGAGGTCGAGCTCGCGAGCCAGGCGGATGGTCTGGCGGATGGTGCCCGCGTCCTCGAGGGGCATGCCCACCATGAAGTAGCCGAACGCGTTCAACCCCTCTTCCCGGGTCTCGCGGATCACCCGGCGGATCTGGTCGAGGTCGGTGGCCTTGCGCAGCACCCGCAGGATCTCCCGGTTGCCGCTTTCCACCCCGTAGTAGACCCGGGTGCAGCCGGCGCGACGGATGGCCCGCAGCATATCGCGGTCCACGCAGTCCACCCGCGAGCGCATGGCCCAGACGATGTCGAGCTCACGGCGCTCGATCTCCTCGCAGATGGCCATCACCCGCTTCTTCTGGATGGTGAAGGAGCTGTCGAAGAAGTCCAGCTCCCGGACGCCGTGTTCGCGCACGCACAGCTCCAGCTCGTCCCCCACGTCGATGGGGGATCTGGGGCGGAACGGCATGGCCCCCTGCTCGCAGAAGATGCAGCGGAAGGGGCAGCCGCGGGAGGTGATGATGGGGGTGAAGTTCTTGTACTGGGAGATGAACGAGTAGTACAGCGAGTTGTCGATGAGATGGCGCGCGGGGAAGGGAGCCAGGTCCACGTTGGCCCCGGTGGCGGGACGGTTGACCTGGACCTTGCTTCCCTCGTGGCCCGGATCGCCGTCGGGCGCGAAGGCCACGCCGGGGATGGCGCCCAGGTCACCGCCGGCGACCAGGGCATCGAGCAGATCGGGCAGGATCCACTCGGCCTCGCCGGTGACGCCGTAGTCGATGGCGTCCTGCAGCAGGGTCTCGCGGGGGTAGATGCCCACGTGCACGCCGCCCACGATGACCGGCACGGGCACAGCGCGCTTGATGGCCTGGATCCACTCGAGGTTCTGGAAGAACAGGTAGGTGGTGACGGTGTAGCCGATGAAGTCGGGGCCGAAGGCCTGCAGGCGGGCCACGGTCTGCTCCACCGTCAGCCCCTCGGCGTGGGCGTCGATGAACAGCGCCTCGCAGCCCGCCGCTTCGGCTACGCCCGCCACGTACAGCAGCGACAAGCTGGGGAAGACCCCGTAGTTGTCCTTGACCACCTTGATGCCCGGTTCGTTGCGGACCGCACCGTAGGGCGTGTAGACGAAGGCTATCTTCACACCGGCCAGGGACGCGCGCCGGAAGTCGTCGGACGGGGCCATGCGGTCTCCAGTGAGGCTCACAGGACCATCGTATCTGGCCGCACCGCCTTTGACCGGCCCCGATCCCGAGGCTAACGGTGCAATGTGCGAACCAGGCTACGTGCGCTGCTCCCCTTGCTGGTCTGGTCGGGCCTGGTGCTCGGCCTGGGCGTCGGCACCATCGCCTGGCTGGGGCGCAACCCGTTTCCCGACGGCTACCAGAACGAGTACATCCACGTCGGCAACGCATTCGACCTGTTCGACGCCCTGATCCGTTGGGACACCTGGCACCTTCGCTACTACGTGGCCCACGCCTACTGGCCGCCCCTGTTCTACGGCGCCACCTGGCCACTGCAGGGGCTGTGGGAGCGCAGCCGCGACGCCCTGGTCCTCACCAACCTCGCCTGGCTCGGCATTGCCCTGGCCTGCGCCTACCACCTGGCGCGGGGTCGCATCGCCGGCATCGCGGCCATGCTGCTGCTGGCCCTGTCCCCTGCCCTCTTCGGCACCCTGGTGCGCTACGAGCCCAACATCGCGCAGCTGGCCTGTCTGGGGCTCACGCTGCTGGCTCTCGACCGCTCCCGTGGACTGCACCACCCGCGCTGGAGCCTGGTGGCCGGCCTGGGGCTGGCCGCCGGGCTGCTCACCGACCGGCTCGGCACGGCCCCCTTCGTGGCCCTGCCCGCGCTGCTGGTGCTCCTGCCGGCCGCTGCGCCCCGGGCTCCGAGCGAGCGGGTCCGCATCCCCCCGGGGGCCTCGGCCAGCCTGCCCGAAGCCCCCCGCTGGCGCCTGCCCTGGAAGGGTGTGCTCGCCGCGGCGCTGGTGATCATCGTTCTGGCGGGGCCCTGGTACCTGCAGTGGTTCGACAGCCAGCTGCAGGAGGTCTCGAGCCAGCTGGCGGCGGGTGAGATCGACGCGGCCGGTGATCAGACCGAGCGCCCGGACCAGCTCGGCCCTCGCTGGCTCTACTACCCGCTGGTGCTGCTGGACTCCCAGTCCGGGCCCGTGCTGGGACTGTGGATGCTGGCGGCCCTGGGGGCAGCAGTGTGGCGCGGCATCAGGCGCGGCGCTGGCCCGCTGCGGAGGCCGGGCATCGACGGCCTGCTGGTGGCCTCCGTGGCGGCGGGTTGGCTGCTGTTCACCATCGTCCAGAAGAAGCAGGTGTTCTACACCCTGCCCCTGATCCTGCCCCTGGCGGTGCTCGGGGGGCGCCTGCTGGCCCGCTGCGGTGCGGCCCGGGTGCCCCTGCTGCTGCTGCTGCTGGCCGCTGGCCTTCACCAGTACGGCTGGCGGCTCTGGGACAAGGGCTCCCCCTCGCTGGCCACCCTCGGTCGTCCAGACCCCATCCCCCTCAGCTGGGTCTACCCGCGTCACACCATGGCCCGCGCCCCCAGCGACCTGACCCTGCCCCTGGGCGAGATCGCCGGCGCCATCGGCGGCTGCGAGCACAAGCTGGTGGTGTTCAGCGACCACCACGCCTACTACGAAGGCTTCGTCAACCTGGCCCTGCGCGAGACCTGGCCGGAGTGCGGGGTCCACGGCCTCCGCGGCGACCCCAACGGCACCTACGAGTGGTTCCGCGTGGCCGAGGCCTTCCTGGTCATCCAGCAAGGCGGGGCCGGGCGCTGGCCCAGCCAGGCCCGCATGGAAGCCGCGCTCGAGTCCGACCACTACACCCTCGACGAGATCCCGCCCGTAGTGGAGATGATCGTCCACCACCGCGAGGCCTGGGAAGAGGTGGAGCGCTGGAGCCTGGACGACGGGGCGACGGCGACGCTGTGGATGCGGGGGCCCTGATCCCTACTTCGCCCCGCAGCGCTTGAAGCGTGCGCTGCAGTGGACGGTGACGGGCGCCCCGGCTCGCAGCCGGACATTGCCCGCAGTGATGGTCTCGCCCCCGTCGAAGGTGGCGCGGATGGCGTAGCTTCCCTCGGGAAGCTGTGCAGGGAGGGTGGCACTGGCGTCGGCGGAGACCAGGCGGACCCGCTCGGCGTCACCCGAGACCTGGACCGGACAGCGTTGCGTCGGGCTGTCGGGCTCGGCCGGAGCCGTGGAGGGGCTGCCAACCGCATGGGCAGGAGCGACGGGAGCGGGACTCACCTCCTCGGCCGCCGGAGCCTGGGCGGGCTGGGGGGAGGGAGCGGCCGCCGGGGGGGCCGGCTCGGGCACGTCCTCCGCGACGGGGCCAGCTTCGGGGCGTTGATCCCGGATGATCATCCACATCAAGGCTGCCGAGAGGAAGACCACCAAGCCCAACAGCAGCAGGGTGAAGCCCCTGGAGCCACGGGCGGGGCGGGGTGGTGGAGGCACCGGCTGGCCGGCCAGGGACTGGGAGCGCTCGTCGGGCACGACCGGGGGCAGCAGCGGCGGGGGCAACCGCTCGGTCTGGGGCCCGTCGTCCACGGCCATGGCCTGGGACTCCGACAGCAAGGCCCCCTCCTCGATGGGCGTCGCGCCACCTGCGGGCCCGAGGATCACGGAGCGCTCGTCGCTCTGCTCCCTGAGCATGGACCCCGTGAGCTCGTCCGAAGGCTCCGGCCCGCCGTCCTTCAGCAGCGGAGGGACCACCCCGTCGGCCCAGCGGCGCAGGCGCTCCCGGCCGAAGTGGCGGGCCAGATCGAGGCAGCCCTGCTCGACCTCACGGGCGGTCGGGCGCTGCTCCTCGTCGTGGGCGAGCATGGCGCTGAGCAGGTAGACCGGCTCGGGATCCCGCTTGGGGAGCGCGTTTGCGAAGGCTTCGAGGGCCGGCCCCACCTTGTCCATGTGCCGATCGACGGACATGCTGGTGCGCCCGAAGCGCTCTCCGACCACCAGCTCGAACAGGATGGCGCCCAGGGAGTAGACGTCCGAGGCCGGACAGTCCCGGAAGTCCAGTCGCTCGGGCGCCATGTAGGCCAGCGAGCCGATGGTGAAGTTGCGGGTCTCTGCCTCGCGCTCACCGAAGTCCGCGCGGGCACCACCGAAGTCCAGGATCTTCACCTCTCCGTAGGCCGTGACCATCAGGTTGGAGGGCTTGAGGTCCCGGTGTACGAGCCGCAGCGGGCGGCCGTCGGGCCCCGCGGTGGTCAGGGCCGCGTCCAATGCCGCTGCGACCTCCCCCACGATCTCGAGGGCGGGCCCGAGGGGGATCGGCCCGCGCGCGACGATGCGGCCCAGGTCCACACCCTCCACGTACTCCATGACCACGGCCCAGCGCCCCCCCAGGCAGGCCAGCCGGTCGGCACCCACGATGGCCCGGTGCCGCAGCAGGCCCATCATGCGCGCCTCGTCCCGCAGACGGCACGCGACATCCCCCAGATCGATCACCTGGGTGTTGAGCACCTTGAGGGCGACGCGCTTGGAGAAGCCACGCTCGCCCTCGAAGCGGGCCCGGTACACCGTGCCGAAGGCACCGCGCCCCAGCACGGCTTCGACGTGGTACTGGCGTGTGGGCTCGGACAGGCAGCCCGATTCTACATGCCCCCGCCCTCGAAGAGGTAGATCGCACCCGCATTGTTGTCGGTGTCGTCGTTCCAGGGAGCGCCGATCAGCAGCTCGGGGTAGCCGTCGCCGTCGAGGTCCACCCCCCCCGCCAGGCTGTAGCCCGCGGCATCGCCACCCCCGTCCCCGGTGATGAAGGCCTGGGCCGAGGACAGATCGCCGCTGCCCGCGTCTGCGCCGAGCACCAGATAGGCGGCCCCGGCCTCGGTTCCCGCAGTGCTCTCGGCGGGGGCGCCCACGAGGATGTCCCCCAACCCATCACCGTCCACATCACCGGCGCCATGGACCGCGTAGCCGGCCAGATCCCCGCTGGAGTCCCCCGACAGCCTGGCCCAGGCATCGGCCAGGCTGGTGTTGCCCGAAGACGGTGCGACGACCAGGTAGGCGGCGCCGGCGTTGCTGCCGCCGCTGTCTTCCATGGGCGCGCCCACCAGCAGGTCGGGCAGCCCGTCACCGTCCACGTCACCCGCCGCGGCGACGCAGAG
>CAZHIK010000418.1:3253-7882 GCA_964532635.1 uncultured Enterobacterales bacterium | reverse complement strand
GCCCCTTCTCCGACACGGCGCCGCAGGATGGCGCATCCGGGGCCGGGCTGTCGGAGCCTGGCGCCCCTTCTCCGACACGGCGCCGCAGGATGGCGCATCCGGGGCCGGGCTGTCGGACCTGGGCACCCCAGGTGAAAGCTCTCGCCCCCTTCCAGCGTTGTGGGCCCGATCGGGTAGGATGCCCGCATCCTCCGGAGGTCTCCCGTGACGGCTCCCCCTGCTCCTCCCCATCCTTCCCCGCGGCGCGATCCTGCGGCGCGCCGGCGCAAGACCAAGATCATCCTTGGCAGCATCGGCGGGGTGTTCCTGTTGTTGGTCCTGCTCTGCGCCAACCTGGTGGTCTGCGTACCCGCGTGGGTGCGCTGGGGCATCGTGGTGCACGACTGCCCGGTGGGCACACCGGTGCCGGAGGCCTCCATAGAGGCCTACGGGCTGCGCCGGGGGCAGCCGGGGACGGTCTACGTCTACATGGACGCGGTCTACTCCCGCGGCGGGGCCGACGACGGCTACCGGGCGCCCATGCGGCGCTTCGACGTGGACCTGTTCCTGGTGGATCCCGAAGGTGAGGCCACAGAGCTGAAGCCTGAGAGGCGCTGGCGGCGCAACGGCTCCGGCTCCCGCCACACCGAGGTGCGGCTGCCTGACGTGCCCGATGGCGACTACGTGCTTCGGGCCGTGGTCGATACGCCCCTGGACGAGGTCACGGTCGAGGCCGACCTGCCCATCTACGCGCCCGCCCTGGTCCACCTGGCCACCGACCGGCCGCTGTACAAGCCTGGCCAGACCATCAAGTTCCGCGCGGCGGTGTTGCGCATGAAGGATCTGGCGCCCATCGACGGTCGCCCAGGGCGCTTCGTGGTGAGCAGCCCCGAGGGCGAGGTGCTGCTCGAGGAGAAGATCGCGGCGGGGCCCTGGGGCGTTGCCGCCGGTGACTTCCCCCTGGCCTCCGATGCCCCCGTGGGCAGCTACGGCATCAGCTGGATCTCCGGCGACGCCACCGACACGGTGCAGGTGGCGGTGGAGCCCTTCACCCTGCCGCGCTTCGAGGTGAAGCTCGAGCCGTCCAAGCCCTGGTTCGAAGAAGGCGACGTGCCCGCTGTGGAGGGCACCCTGCGCTATCGCTCCGGCGCGCCGGTGGCCGATGCGCGCGTGGACCTGCGGCTGCTGGCCGCCGGCGGCGACGCGTGGCCACCCCCCAACGACTGGTTGGAGCCCCACACGCTCCGCACCGACAGCGAGGGCCGCTTCTCCCTGATCCTGGACGCGGTGCCCGCCGACCTGGTGGGCAAGGTCACCCTGCCGGTGGTGGTCCAGGCCACCGATGCTGCCGGCGAGCGCGTCGCGGGCGGCTCCGCCCTGATCCTGAGCGAGGACTCGGTGATCGCCCAGGTGGAGACCGAGCTGCGGGACGGCCTGGTGCCCGACTTCAACAACCGCGTCTACTTGCGGGTCACCCGGCCCAACGGCAAGGCCCTTCCAGGCTCGATGGTTACCGTGCGTCGCGCCTGGGACCCCGCCGACGAGGGCGTGACCGGCCAGGCGGATGCCGACGCGGTGGCAGCGGTGCAGCTCGACCCGGGCAAGCCGGTGTCCGTGGTCATCCCCCCGCTGCCCTACCGACCTCCGCCGCCGAGCGAGCAGCGCCGGGTGTTCCGCACGGGCCTGAAGGACCTCTTCGGCACCGGCGGTGATCCCTCGCTGGACGAGCGCGTGATCGTGGACCGCTGGGACAGCCCTCTGGAGCCCTGCGCTCGCCTGGTGGAGAGCGGCTCCCAGACGGTGCGCCTGGGTGTGGCCGTCGATGCCGGTGGCTCAATCCGTCGGGTGGTGGGCGCTCAGTACCCCCTCGAACGCTGCATCGCCGACAAGCTCCCCTCCCTGCAGGGTCCCTCCGGAGCCGAGCGCCTGTACACGGCCACCTGGCGCGTGGACGCCTCCCCGGGCGCCACCTTGCAGGTCACCACGGAGGCGGTGCCCGCGGCACCCTCGACCCTGACCGCAGCCCTCGAGCAGGCCCGCCTGGCGGCTCGCCCCTGCGTCTGGGACATGGACAGCTACGCTACCTACCCCAGCCGCCTGCACTGGCGCCTGCGCGAGGACTCGAAGCAGGTCGAGACCCGCTTCGTGCGCCACCCGTCGGCTGCAGGGGCTTGGAGCGCCCAGGCCCGCAGCTGTGTCCAACAGCGCTTCTCGGCTCTGCGCCTGGACGGTGATGCCCCAGATGACGCCGAAGGCGTGGTGGAACTGCGGGTCCAGCCCGATCCTTCCATGGCCCCTCCCGATCTCGGAGCGGGCACGGTGCGCACTGCCTACGAGCTCGAGGTCGAGGTGGCGGTGGGTGTGGAGTCCCTGGGCACCACCAAGGTCGTGGTGGACCCCGGGGCCGTGCCCGATCTCCGCCTGCGTCCTGACACCCCGGTGCTCGCAGCGGGTGAGGAGCTGCGCATCAAGCTGCTGCGGGGCCCGGACTTCTACGGCTCTCTGCCCGATGAGGACAGCGAGATCCACCTGATGCACGGCTACGACGAGGTGGCCGACCTCGACTACGACGAGGACGACAAGGTCATCCACGGCAGCATCCCCGCCGACGTGCACGGCCTGCTCACCGTGGAGTGGGCCGGCTACCGCGCGGTGGTGCTGGTGCCTCGGGCCGAGGACCTCGCTGTGGCCGTGGAGCCCGGTCAGCCCGTGTACCGCCCCGGCGAGCTGGCCACTCTGGGCATCTCCACCACGGCCGGCCAGCAGGGCATCCCCGCAGCGGTGTCCCTGTTCGGCGTGGACGAGGCGCTGTCCCAGCTGGCCCCGCTGCTGTCCCCCGATGACTGGGGACGGATCACGGTGCGCGCCACGGTCGACCGCGAGGCCTTCGGTCGCTTCGATGCCCGTGCGCTGCTCACCGGCCGCATCGCGGGTCCGAACGCGGTGCTGGCGACCCTGCAGCGCATCGCCGACATCCCGGCCACCCCGGCGGAAGCCGAGGCGGTGGACGCCATGGGCTCCACCCCCTTCGACCCGGTGGTGCCCCTGGCCGAGACCTTCTACGAGCTGCTCTCCGACGCCCGCTCGCGGGTCTCCGCCTGGGAGGAGGGCGCCCCCGAAGACGAGCTGATGACCAACGAGCGCATGGTCGATCTGTGGGACGACATGCTGAAGGAGCGGGCCCAGAACGACGAGCCGACCGAAGACGCCTACGGCCGCCGCCTCGAGCTGCACCGCCTGCCCTACGACCTGCTCGAGCTCGCCGATCCCCGCCTGCTGGTCACCGACAAACGACGCCTGCCCGAGGACGTCGAGAACTGGCAGACCTTCGTCTGGGAGAACGCCTCATGAGCCGCTCCATCACCCTCGCCCCCTGGCTCCTGCTGCTGTCCACCGTCGGCCTGTCCTGCGCCGGCATGGAGCCCATGAAATCCGCCGATCAGGCCCCTCCCGAGGAGGGCTGGTACGAGTACGAGATGGCCGAGGAGGCCCCCTCCGATGACGCCTACTACGGCGGCGCGCCGCCGCCCTCGCCCGAGCCCGCGCCGGTCATGGCGCGTTCCTCGAGCGCCTCAGAGCGGAAGAAGGAGGCGCCCGGCGGGATGAAGGCCGGGGCGGACAAGGACGGGCGCATGGTCGATGCCGAGGCCGGCGGTGACGAGGCCCCCACCCGGGCCTGGTTCCCCGAGTCCTTCGTCTTCGAGCCCCTGGTGGTCACCGACCAGGACGGCCAGGCCAGCCTCGAGGTCACGGTGCCGGACCAGCTCACCGACTGGCGCATCCTGGCCCTGGCCCACGATCGCTCCGGCGGTCAGGCGGGCACGGAGGCCCGCTTCGCATCCACCTTGCCGGTCTACCTGGACGTGGTGGAGCCCCCGACCCTGCGGGTTGGTGATGTGGTCAAGCTGCCTGTCCAGGTGGTCAGCAACCAGGCCGATGGCTTCCACGGGGGCCTCAGCGCTCGGGTCGACGGCGAGGCTGCCTGGGGTTCGGTCTCCGGCACGCTGGGCATCGATGGGCACGGTAGTCGCCTCGAGTACGTGGAGATCCACGCGGTGCGGCCTGGTCAGGCCACCCTGAAGGCCGATCTGATCTCCACCGATCGGGTGGAGAGGCCGGTCACCGTGGTGCCCACCGGCCGGCGCCTGGATCGCTCCCAGGGCGGCACCCTGGCCGCTGCCCGCGAGTTCTCCATCACGGCACCCTACGGAGCCCAGCCTGGCTCTTCGTCCCTGGCGCTGGTGGTCTACCCCGGCCCCCTGGCCATCCTGGCCGAGGAGATGGGGCGCTCCCTGCCCAATGCCCACCTGCAGGACGCGGCCTACGGGTTCGCCTTGGCCGGCTATGGCCGCGACATCGCCGAGCGCCTGGGTCAGGAGATCGACGCGGATGCGCTGCGTCGTTCTCGCATCGTGGCCTACCAGCGCTTGGTGCGCTTCACCCGCAGCCCGGACCTGCCCGCCGCCGTGGTGGCCCTGGCGGCAGCTCGCACTCAGCCCGAGGACGAGCTGGCCCAGGCCCTGACCCGGCGCCTGGTGGAGCAGGTGGAGAATGAAGAGGAGAGGCATTTGTCCTCTGTTGTCCGTCCACAGTGGCTGCTTGGTTGTATGCCGAACTCGGTATGACTCCGATCCTTCGCTATGACGACAT
>CAZHIK010000418.1:0-3243 GCA_964532635.1 uncultured Enterobacterales bacterium | reverse complement strand
GCAGGAATAGACAAGATAGTAGTGCAGGCATGGGGTGGAGCAGGTGGAGATGGACCAGTCCCCCGACGGCTCCTACGCGGCGGCCTGGAGCGGAGGTTCCGCCAGCCTGCCCAGGGCCCTGGTGACCTCGGCCGTGGCCGCCCACTGGACCCGGGGCCACAGCAGCCGCGTGGCCCAGCGTGCTGCGGGCTTCGCTGCCCGCAACGCCGGCTACGCCAAGGACCCCTACACCGCATCGGTGCTGCTGGCCTCGGGCCTGGTCCAGGGGCCGCAGGCCGGAGATCTGCTCGAGCGGGTCCTCGAAGGCGTGGAGGTGCTGCCCGACGGCACCCGGGTGGTGCGCCCTGGCACTTCCTCCAAGCGCATCGACGGCCGCACGCCAGGCACCGTGGAGTGCACGGCCTGGGCCCTGCTCGCCCTGTCCGGCATGGAGGAGCACCAGGATCTCGTCTCCGACCTGGCGGCGGCCCTGCTGGGTGCCTACCGCCCGGGACGTGGCTTCGGCGACGGCCTCACGGGCCTGGCGGCCCTCGAGGCTCTGGCGGTGGTCTTCGACAAGCCCCTGCCCGAGACCGTGCAGGTGCGGGTGAGCGTGGACGGCGAAGAGTTGATGACCCGGGACATGAACCTGGCGGGCAACTACGCCCCTCTGGTGGCCAGCGCCCCGGCGCCGGCCTTGCCCGGCCCCCACAGCTACCGCATCGAGGCTTCCCCCTCGGTGCCCGGCCTGGCTTTCACCATGACCCAGACGGCCTACCTGCCCTGGGAGGGCGATCCCGGCTCCGAGGGCTTCGGCCTGAAGGTCTCCACGGCGGGTCCCTCCGCTGTGGGCGAGGTCCTGCCCTGCCAGCTGCAGGCGGCGGTGCCTGGCGACGAGCCCTTCGTCATCGCCCTCGAGCTGCCGGCCGGTGTGGAGGTCGAGCAGCGCTCCCTGCAGGCCCTGGTGGACCAGGGCAGCATCCTGGCCTTCGACTCCAGCGAGGGCCATCTCGAGATCTCTGCCCCGGCCTTGCCCTCTGGCGCGGTCTTCGACGCCACGGTGGAGCTGGTACCCACCCTGGCGGGTGCCTTCGAGTGGGGCGGGGCCTCCCTCGCGCTCTCCGGCCGTCCCGACCAGCGTGTCCAGGCGCCGGTGAGCGCGCTCCGGGTGGGGCTGCGCTAGCCCTGTCGGAACCTGTCACCGCCCTGGAATTGCTCTTGTCGGCGACCGATATGCCCTGTGGCTCCCATCCACAGGTTCCCCAATGCGTAGCTTCCGTCCCCCCCGCTCCACGGGACTCTACACCGCGAGCCCACCCATCGGCGCGCCCGCCAGCGTGCGGCCCTCGGTCACGCCGTCCGCCCCGCCCCCGCCAGATGTGACACCGTTGCCGGAGCCCGATGCGGTGCCTGCGCCTGTCTTCGACGAGGTGCCGGACCTGACGATGGACTGCACGCCCATGCTGACGGGCCTGCTCCGTGGACGCGCGCCCCAGCCGGGCACGGTGGCCCTGATCTGCACCGACGACATGCTCCGGGAGCGCCTGCGGCGGGACCTCGAAGAGGACGGCTACCAGGTGCTGGCGTCGGCCTCGGGTCCGGCGCTGATCCCCATGCTCGTGGGCGCCACCCCAGGCGTGCTGCTGGTGCACGAGGACGTGGTGGATCCCGAGCCCTTCGAGATCAGCTGCACCGTGCGGGACGATCCCGCCCTGGCAGACTTCGAGGTTGTGCTGGCCAGCAGCCAGACCAGTGTGGACGCCCGACGGGTGGCCTTCCACGCTGGCGCCGTCGACCTGCTGCTGCTGCCCTACCTGCGCTCCGAGCTGCGCGCCCGGGTGGGTCTGCGCCTCGAGCTGCAGCGCTTGCGCATGACCCAGGCCGCCGACAGCGCTGGGGAGAGGGCCGCCGGTTAGCCCTCTGGGCATGCTCCTCGACGACAGGCTCGTCTTCATCATCGCCGCGCCCCGCTCGGGCACGACGCTCTTGGCGCGGCTGCTGCACGCCACACCTGGCGCCTGGGCTCCCCCCGAGCCCCACCTGCTGCCGGGGGTGGTGCACTGCGGGCTGCTCGAGCGGGTGGAGCGCGCCCCCTACGATCCGATTCGCGGTCAGCGTGCCCTGCGCGCCTTTTCGCAACGACTGCCCGGCGGCCGGGACGACATCGACGCCGCCCTGCGGGGGCTGGTGGAGGGGCTGTACGCGCGGGCCCTCGAAGGCGCGGGCCGACCCGGTGCCCTGTTCGTGGACAAGACCCCGGCCAACGCCCTGGTGATCCGGCACCTGCATCGCCTCTTCCCCAGGGCGCGCTTCCTGTTGCTCACACGCCACCCGGCGGCGGTGTTCCACTCGTACGCCACCAGCTTCTTCGACGGCGACTTCCAGGCGGCTTGGCGCTTTCATCCATTGCTGGTGCGCTACCTCCCCAGGCTGGCCTGGCTCGCTCGCCAGGAAGGCCCATCCCTGCATCGACTCCGCTTCGAGGATCTGGTCCAGCATCCCGAGCGCGAGCTGGCCGCGGTCTGCGCCTTCCTGGGGCTGGGCTTCGACCTCGGTGCGTTGGACTACCACCGGGCTGCGTGGCCCGACGGCGCCGAGGGCGATCCGACCGGAGTCCACCGCTTCCAGCGGCCGGAGCCCGCTCGGGCCGGTGCTTGGACGGGCCGCCTGGCCGCGGATGGTGACGCCCTGCGGGTGGTGGCGCGGCAGCTCGCCTTGGTGGAGGACGCGGACCTCGAGATCCTCGGCTGGCCCCGGGCCACACTCTGGGAGCCCCTCGTGCACGCGGTTCCCTCGGCGCGCCATCGCCGCGCCTGGGAACGCTACAGCCGTGAGCGTCGGCTGCTGCTGTGGGCACGGCGGACCCTGGCCACGGAGTCCATGGGACCACTGCGCACCGCGGCCCGCACTGTCCTGGAGGTGTTGACCCGGGCCGGCTTCGGAGAGCTCTGATCCGCTACGGAGCGGGCTCGGCCTCGGAGGGCAGCGCGGCGAGCGCAGCCGCGAGCTGTTCCTCGAGGGCCACGAACTTGGCGTCGAGCGCACCGACCTCGCCCAGCACGCGCTCGTCGAGCACGGCCTGGTCGTGGCGTGCTTGGTTGACGTTGTCGATGACGATCTCCTGGGTGCGGAGGGTCAACCAGATGTTGGCGCCCACGGCGCACAGCAACACCACGATCAAGACCGTGCGGCCGATGGCGGCCTGTTTCTCGATGCGCCGGCGGAAGAACTCGAAGTCCTCGCGCCTCACAGCCTCCTTGGAGG
>CAZHIK010000417.1:0-7884 GCA_964532635.1 uncultured Enterobacterales bacterium | reverse complement strand
CGGACATGCGGGAGGGGATAAACCCCTCCCCTACATTCCCTCACGTCGAGATCCCTCTCCCTCGGGGAGAGGGTGCCCCGGAGGGGCGGGTGAGGGGATAGCGCCACCGTCCGATCCTCCATGCCCAAACGCTCCATCCTCCGCGCCTTCCTCTCCTCCTCCCTGGGCACCGGCCTGTCCAGAGTGCTGGGGCTGTTCCGGGAGCTGGCCATCGCGCGGGTGCTGGGTGCCAGCGCGGCGTCGGACGCCTTCTTCATGGCGTTCACCATCCCCTCCATGTTCCGCCGCTTCGTGGCGGACGAGGGGCTCACCGGGGCCCTGGTGCCCGGGGTGGCCGTGGCCGAGGCCGAGGATGGCGCCGATGAGGCCCGGCGGCTGGCGGGGCGCACCCTCACCGCGCTGATCGTGGTCTGCGTGGTGCTGTCGGCGCTGGCCATTCCGGCTGCGCCCTGGTTGGTGGATCTGTTCGCCTCAGGCTTCCGGGCCGAGCCCGACAAGTTCGCGCTGACCGTCACCCTCACCCGGGTGATGATGCCCTTCGTGCTCTTCGTGAGCCTGGTGTCCTGGGCCGAGGGCCTTCTGAACCACCGCGATCACTTCTTCGTGCCCAAGATCGCACCGGGCATGGTCAGCGCCGCCATCGTGGTCGCGGCTCTGTGGCCCGGCTCCGGCGACCCCCAGGCCATCGTGCACACCATCGCCTGGGCGGTGCTGGTGGGCGGGCTGGCCCACGTGCTGGTCTGCCTGCCGCCCCTGGTGAGGCACTGGGGCGTCATCCGCCCCCGCTTCGACTGCTTCGTGGATCCCCGCTTCCGGCTGCTGCTGCGGGAGATGGGCAAGGTGGCCGCCATCGGGCTGATGGCCCAGGTCAACGTCATCGTGCTGCGCAACCTGGCCAGCCACCTCGAGACGGGTGCGGTGTCCTGGTATTGGAACGCCACTCGCCTGGTGGACTTCGCCCAGGGCATCATCGCCGTGGGGGTGGGTTCGGCCCTGCTGCCGGCGATCTCCGCGGCGGTGGCCGATCAGGACTGGCCGGAGTTCCGCGACGCCTTCGCTCGCGCCAGCCGGCTGGCGGCCTCGCTGCTGTTCCCGGCCGCGGCCTTCGTGCTGCTGCTGGCCCCGCCCTTCGTGGCGGTGCTGTACCGCCACGGCGCCTACACCTGGGCGGATGTGGGCGAGACCTCTGCCGCGCTGCGCTGGCTGACCCCCTACATGCTGGCATTGGCCGGCATCCAGATCGTCAAGAAGCCCTTCTTTGCGCTGAACCGCCGCAACTCCCTGGTGGTGGTGGGCGCGCTCGGCGTGGGGCTGACCTTCGGGGCGGGGGTGCTGCTGGCACCGCGCTTCGGGGTCGAGGGCCTGGCCGCGGCGCTGTCCGTGTCCACCGTGGGGCAGCTGGCCGTCTACCTGTTGCTGCTGGGCCGCATCACCGACGGCAAGCTCGGGCTCGGTGCGCTCGTGGGCCCCATGGGTCGCATCGCTCTGGCCACGCTTCCGGCCGCGGCGGTGGGCTGGGCCGTGTGCTCGCTCGGTGACTGGGAGCAGGGGCCGAGCGTGCTCAACCTGGCCGTGTTCGCCGCCGCGGGTGGCGCGGGTGGCGTGGCCTACGCGGTCGCCGCCTGGGCGCTCGGGATCGACGAGGTGCGCATGGTCGTGGCCCGGGTGAAGAGCCGGCTCGGGCGCTGATGTGGCGTGATATGGCAGGGGACCCCACCCTCCGGAGGACCCCATGCGCTGCCTCGCCTTGTCCGCTGGCTCCCTGCTGCTGATCGCCACGCTCACCGGCTGTCCCGCCGTGCCGGAGGAAGACGCCCGCGCTGCCATCCAGCAAGCCTTCGAGGCCGCCAACCAGCCGGGCCGCATGGGTGTGGAGGTCCGGGGCAAGTCCGTGTGGCTCACCGCCCCCATGTTCACCGAGACCTGCCTGCACGACAACGATCTGGCCTTCTCCGACTCCGCCGACAAGCGCCCCCGGGGTTCCAAGGGCCTGCGCATCAGCCCCACCTACACCAACCAGCGCTACATCACCGGCTTCACCGAGGACGGCTGGTGCATCTACCTGGGCTCGGATCCCCGCATCGACATCCGCGAGGGCACCTGGGAAGGCGATCACTGGGACTTCTTCGTGATGATGAGCTTCGCCGAGGCGTCGCCCTGGGCCCAGTGCCTCGAGTACAGCGTGCTCAACCGCCAGATCTCGGTGGAGAAGGCCGAAGACGGTGGGGCCAAGGTCGTCACCGACCTGGCCATCACCGACGGCGCCTGCCCCCACCCGCTGCCCGGCGGCGAGGAGCGGCGCTCGGCGGTGCGGCCCACCTCCAAGGCCCCCGGCAAGCCCAGCATGGAGCAGGTCAGGGCCCTGCTGAACGAGTTCGATCAGGCCCTGTACGACCGCGACTACGAAAAAGCCCTGTCCAAGGTCAGCTGCTACAACGTCTTCGAGGAGCAGCGCTACGGCACCTGCTCGGTGGCCGAGCTGATCACCCTGGCCCCCATGCCCCGGGGCGGCGCGGCGCGGCCCGAGGACGGCCCCCCCTGGACCATGAACGTCTTCGACTCCCTCGAGGCCCTGAAGCGCATCTTCCCCGATCGCGAGGATCCCAGCCTGTTCCACGTGGAGGTCGAGCCCCGCAAGGGATCGGACCGCAGCCTGGCGGTGCAGTGGGTGACCGGCGAGTGGAAGCTGGTGGGCGTCGCGGGGCTCAAGGCCGAGGACATCACCACCATGCAGGTGGTCTACGACCTGCACCGCAAGGAGAAGCGCGAGATCTTCGAGCGCCGCATGCAGGGCGAGCAGGTCGACGCCAAGGGTCACCCCTACGATCCCTACGCCGAGTACCGGGAGGAGTAGCCGTGCGCCGCGTGGCCGCCGTGCTGCTGGGGCTGCTGGCACTGCCGAACGTGGCCCATGCCCGTGAGTGGCAGCTCGAGGCTGCCATCACGGGCCGCTACGCCATGCTGCCCGACTCCCTGCTGGACAAGCTCTTCGATATCCACGGCAGCATCCGCGGTGTCGGGCCGGGCATCGAGCTGTCCTGGACCCGCGACAACTTCCACGCCATCGGCGTGGCCGAGCTGGTCTTCGTCACCACCCCCGACCAGATCTGGCTCGAAAAAGACGCCGAGAACCGCGAGGCCAAGTGGGTCGAGAACGACCTGCGCATCCTGTCCTACGGTCTCATCTTTGCCTATGAGTGGGACCTCTTCGGGCCCGTGTCCCTGATGCCCGGCATCGGATTTGTACCTGTGCACCTCAAGGGCGCGCTCATCGAATACCCCACCGAGGGTGAGCGCGGCGGCCCGGTCGAGGAGCGCACCAAGGTCGAGGGTGTCAACGGCGCGAGGATTCGTATCCCCCAGAACTTCATGAGCACCGACCTGGGCCTGCGGCTCAGGGTGCAGCCCTCGGAACGCTGGTTCCTGTCCGTCGATGGGGGCTTTCGCATGGTGATCTACAGCGGATTGACGGTGGGCGCCGCGTTTTGAGCGCCAAGGGAGCCTGAGCATGGACGTCCTGGTCACTGGAAGCAGCCGCGGCATCGGCCGCGCCATCGCCGCCGATCTCGCTCGTGAAGGCGGGCGGGTGGTGGTCAACTACCTGATGAACGAAGACGCCGCGGCCGAGACCGCCCAGCTGGTGCGCGACGCCGGCGGCGAGCCCGTGGTGGTGCAGGCCGACGTGCGCTCCGAGAAGGACTGCAAGCGCCTGGCGGCCAGCCTCGACCGCTACGACGTCGTGGTGCACAACGCGGCCATCGGAGCCCTCAAGCCCACCGAGAAGATCCGCACCCCCCAGTGGGACCTCACCTTGGAGTCGTCCCTGCGGCCCTTCTGGCTGCTCACCAAGCTCTGCCTGCCCCACATCGCCGAGGGCGGCAGCATCGTGGGCATCACCTCCACCGGCTCCCGCAAGTTCGTGCCCGGCTACTCGGCCATGGGCGCGGCCAAGGCAGGTGTGGAAGCGCTCACCCGCCAGCTGGCGGTGGAGCTGTCCCCGCGGAAGATCCGGGTCAACACCGTCTGCGGCGGGCTGATCGACACCGACGCCCTACGCTACTTCCCCGAGCGGGACCGCATGGTGAAGTTCGCCACCACCTACACCCCCCTGGGCCGCATGGGCCAGCCCCAGGACATGGCGGACGCGGTGCGCCTGCTCGTCAGCCCCCAGGCCGCCTTCATCACCGGGCAGGTGCTGGTGGTGGACGGGGGGCTGTCGCTGCTCTGAGCGCGAAGGTCCGGCGCAGAAGTGTGGGGGCGCCGAGGGTCGGGAGCGTTGGAGGGGGGCGTGGTATCCTCGTTGCCTGTCGAGAGGCGCTCTCCGTGCGGCCAGTCCTCCCCAAGGGTCTCTACTTCGTCGCTTTCCTCGGCCTGGTGGGCTGCCCCTATCTGTCGAACGCCGATCTCGATGCCCGCATGGATCTGGACAACGACGGCGTTCCGCGCCCCGAGGACTGCGATGATGACGATCCGTCGGTCACCACGCTGACCTGGTACGCGGACAGCGATGGTGATGGCTGGGGGGCGGCCACGGGGGTGATGAGCAGCTGCGAGCAGCCCGAGGGTTTTCAGGCCCTGGCCGGGGACTGCGACGACGGTGACGCGGCGATCGGCCCTGACGGTGATGAATACTGCAACGGTCAGGACGACGACTGCGACGGCGACACGGACGAGGACGATGCGCTGGACGCGCCCACCTGGTATCTCGATGGCGACGGCGACGGGCACGGCACTTCCGAAGAGAGCCGGGTCTCCTGCGGCTCATCGTTCGGATGGGTGGAGAGCCTGGACGACTGCGATGACAGCGACGCCACGGTGTATCCCGACGCAGACGAGGTCTGCGACGAGCAGGACAATGACTGTGACGGGTTGGTCGATGCCGCCGACGATGACCTGCTCGAGGAGGGGAACCTCTGGTACCTGGACGCCGACGGCGATGGCTTCGGCGATGCCGCGCAGGAGTCCGTTGCTTGCGACCCGGGTTCCGGCTGGGTTCAGGACGGGACCGACTGCGACGATGGTGATCCGGAGAGCTACCCAGGTGGGTTCGAGTGGCTCGGGGACGAGGCGGACGGTGACTGCAACGGCGACGCCGAGCTTCCCATGTTCGAGGAGTTCGAGGGCCTCGAGTACTCGTCGGTGTACGGGCTCAGTCTGTTCGTGGGCGAGGGGACGGCCTACCTGTCCGTGCCCGTGGATGAGGTAGCGGTGGACACCATCACCTACTACGAATCCGTGGTGTCCTTCGCCTTCGACTTCGCGGGAGGCGTCGTTGGAGAAGTGGAGGCGCTGGCGCTGCTTCGCAACCTGTCCGACACCACCGCCACTCTCTCGGGAGGCGTCGATGTTGTGGTTTCTGGGAGCCTGCTCTACTACACGAGCGGCTACCGGGGAGGCAGCGTGACCCAGCAGATCCTGGGACGGTACGACATGGATGGTGGAGCCCGAAGCTTTGTGAATCCACCCCAGAGCCAGGACCTGGACTACGACCAAGTGGACATCGCCCTGTCGAACTCCGGCGAGATCTACGGGATCGCCTGCTCCGACAGCGGGAGCGAGTCGTCCCTCGGCCTGGTTCGGGTCACCGACGATCTGCTGGCGGACAACTCCTTCGGGTATGCCGAGGCGATCTCGGTTCCGGGTGGCAGCTGCCAGCTGCGGCTCTCTGCGGACGGCGTCGACCCCTCGCGGCTGTACCTCGCCGGAGCTGCCTCGGAGAGTGGCGCGCTGTCGGCGTATGACATCTCGCTGTGCACGGGCGAGCAGAGCTGCGTGATCACCCTGGATCAAGAGCACCGATACGAAGACTACGAGGTGCAGCAGATGGAGGTCGTGCCGCAGCCATCGGGTGCGGACGTCCTGGTGCTGCTGGACGGCCTGACCGGAAACGTGGTCTTGCTGCAGGTCGATGGAGATGGAGAGTTCGAGCTGCTGCAGGAGCTGGAGCTGGATGACCAGCCCACGGACATGTCGGCGCTGGTCACCGAGGAGGGCGCGGTCATCATCTGGTACGTGAGCGAGTGGAACGAGCTGGTGCTCGTCACGGGACAGCTCGGCTCCACAGCGACCTTCGGTGCCCGGTCTCTCGGCTTCGACTTCGTGCCCGAGTCGGCAGAGGTTGTGTACGCGGAGGACGACGAGCTGGTGGTCTTCGCGGTGGCCGGAAAGGACCTCACGGGACACGAGGGCCGGGTGGCGGTAGGCCTGGCGGGACTCTGAGGGGACCCCTCCGAGACCTCCCGCGAGCGAGCGACGTTCGGGCGCGGCCCCTGGCCGCCGGCAGGAACGCCGCTACTTTTCCTCGGACTCGGGTCGCTCGACCTTCACCGCGCCGGCCTCGACGGCGTCGATGGCCTTCTTGTGCTCGGGGTTGATGGGGCAGCCGCAGCTGTAGGCGTCTTCGGTGGCGTGGCGGCGGGCCTGCTCGATGTGCCACTGGGCGACCTTGAGGTGCTGATCGACGTTCATGTTCTTCTCCTCGGGTGTTTGTGGGGGGCCCCTCTGACAGGCTCCTCCCGAAAGCACCCCCCACCTATGATCCGCCCCCCACGGCAGCATGGTGGGAACATTACGGTTTCCGTATCTCCAGCGGGGCGGCGTTCTGCTGCGGCCTCTGGCCGCCAGCAGGAACGCCGCCGGCTGAAGCCGCTCCGTCGGCTTCAGCCCAGCTTCTCCAACGCCTTGGCCGCCCGCTCCGCGTCCGGGTGATCCTCGGCCTCGGCGGCCGCTGCGAAGCACTCCTTGGCCTTGTCGCGTTTGCCTGTGACCTTGAGCAGCACGCCCAGGTGGTACAGGGCGGCCGGGTCGCCGGGCTTGATGCGCAGGGCTTCGCGATACAAGGCTTCGGCCTGCTCGACCTCGCCGTCGAGGAAGAGGGTCTGGGCTTCCTGGACCTTCTCGCCCGCGGCGTGGACCAGCTCGATGTCCACGAAGGTCTTGACCCCCAGGTTGACCACCAGCACCCTCAGGGGGCCGGCCCACCAGATGGTGGCGGCTTCGGCCGCGATCAGGGCGAACAGCGGGATGTCGGGGATGATCGGCTTGCCCTTGTACTTGATGCGAACGCGGGTGTAGCGACCCTGCTCGGCGTAGTGTCTGAGCTTCTCGGTCAGGGCCTTGAGGCTCTGGTCCATGCGCTCGGGATCGAGCTCGACGGCGATGCGCTCGAGCCAGGGGTTCTTTTCGTCGGTCTCGCGGGTCATCGTTCCTCCCGAAGGGGGCAGGGGCGCTGCCGGCAATACGTGCTGACCACCCTCCGATATTGCGCCGAGGCTAGCTGGGCTCTTGTTCCGGATTGACAAAGGCGGTGGAACGCCCGGCTTCCTCGACCACGGTCAAGAACACCTGCTCGAGATCGGCGTCTCCCGCGGCCACCGAGGCCCGCAGCTCCGCCATGGTGCCCAGGGCCACCAAGCGGCCCTTGTTGATGATGCCGATGCGGTCGCAGACCTCCTCGGCCACATCGAGGGTGTGGGTGGACAGGAACACGGTGCGGCCGCTGTCGGCGATGTTGCGGAACACGTCCTTGATCTGGCGGGCGCCGTGGGGATCGAGCCCCACCATGGGCTCGTCGACGATGAGCAGCCGGGGCTCGTGCAGCAGGGTTGCGCAGAGCACCAGGCGCTGCTTCATGCCGTGGCTGTAGCCCTCGATGAGGCGGTCACCGAAGGGGCCGAGCTCGTAGACCTCGAGCAGGCGGCGGCCTTCCTTCTGGACGTGGCTGGAGGGCAGGCCGTAGATGCCCGCCACGAACTCCAGGAACTCGTAGCCGGTGAGCTTCTCGTGCAGGTAGGGCCGGTCGGGGATGAAACCCATCCGCTGCTGGGCTCGCACGGACTGGGTGAGCAGGTCGTAGCCGTCGATGGTGATGCTGCCCGCGGTGGG
>CAZHIK010000416.1:0-7933 GCA_964532635.1 uncultured Enterobacterales bacterium | reverse complement strand
GATCAACCTGCGCGACGCGGTCGCCGGCACCATCACCTTCGACGACCCGGCCCGAGGCAAGCACTACCAGCTGTGCCCGGAACCCGCGGTGCTGCTGGTGCGTCCCCGGGGCTGGCACCTGTGGGAGGAGCACGTGCTGGTGGATGATGCGCCCGTTCCCGCCGGCATCTTCGACTTCGCGCTGTACTTCTTCCACAACGCCCAGGCCCTGCTGGCCAAGGGCAGCGGTCCCTACTTCTACTTGCCCAAGCTGCAGCACTACCTCGAGGCCCGGCTCTGGAACCAGGTCTTCGAGGTAGCCCAGGAGAGCGTGGGCCTTCCCAGCGGGAGCATCAAGGCCACCGTGCTCATCGAGACCCTGCCGGCAGCCTTCCAGATGGACGAGATCCTCTGGGAGCTGCGGGAGCACAGCTCCGGCCTGAACTGCGGGCGCTGGGACTACATCTTCAGCTTCATCAAGACCTTCCGCGCCCACGGCGACCGGGTACTGCCGGACCGCGCCCTGATCGGCATGACCCAGCCCTTCATGGCGGCCTACACCTCCCGCGTCATCCAGGTCTGCCATCGCCGGAGCGTGCACGCCATGGGCGGCATGGCGGCCCAGATCCCCATCAAGAACGACGCGGACGCCAACGCGCGGGCCATGGAGAAGGTGCGCGTGGACAAGCTTCGCGAGGTCCAGGGCGGCCACGATGGTACCTGGGTGGCCCACCCCGGCCTGGTGGGCCTGGCCAGGGAGGTCTTCGACGCCCACATGCCCGGGCCCAACCAGCTCGACAACAGGCGCGAAGATGTGGACGTCGGCCCCGCTGACCTGCTCGACCTTCCCCTCGGCATCATCACCGAGGCCGGCCTGCGGCAGAACGTGGATGTCGGTGTGCGGTACCTGGCCAGCTGGCTGGCCGGTCAGGGCTGCGTGCCCATCTACGACCTGATGGAGGATGCGGCGACGGCCGAGATCTCCCGCACCCAGGTCTGGCAGTGGATTCGGCACGGCGCGTCCATGGATGACGGGCGCATCGTGACCCCCGAGCTGTTCGCACGTGTGCTGGACGAGGAGCAGGGCAAGCTTCGTGAGCGCATGGGCACCGGAGCCTACGACGCCAGCACCTACCCCGTCGCCCGCCAGCTCTTCGCTTCACTCTCCACCGCCGAGGAGCTCGCCGAGTTCCTCACCATCCCCGCCTACGAGCGCCTCGTGGCCCCCACCCTCACCCTGCAGGACCGAACATGACCAACGAGACCACCTGGGATGCCAACCGCTGGGAAGGCATCGATCGCCCCTACACCGAGCTTGACGTGCGCCGCCTCCGCGGCTCTGTCGAGGTCCAGTACACCCTGGCCGACCGCGGCGCCCGCAAGCTCTGGGATCTGCTGCACAGCGAGCCCTACATCAACGCCTTGGGCGCCCTGACGGGCAACCAGGCCATGCAGATGGCCCGCGCGGGCCTGAAGGCCATCTACCTGTCCGGCTGGCAGGTGGCAGCGGACGCCAACAGCGCGGGGCAGATGTACCCGGACCAGAGTCTCTACCCTGCCGACTCGGTGCCCCAGGTGGTCCGGAAGATCAACCGCGCCCTGCAGCGCGCGGACCAGATCGAGAGCGTCGAGGGCAAGGTGTCGCGGGACTGGTTCCTGCCCATCGTGGCGGATGCCGAGGCCGGCTTCGGCGGCCAGCTCAACGTCTTCGAGCTCATGAAGAACATGATCGAGGCCGGCGCGGCCGGTGTGCACTTCGAGGACCAGCTGGCCTCGGAGAAGAAGTGCGGCCACCTGGGGGGCAAGGTGCTCGTACCCACCAGCCAGTTCATCCGCACGCTCACCTCCGCCCGCCTGGCCGCCGACGTCATGGGCGTGCCCACTGTGCTCATCGCCCGCACCGACGCCCACTCCGCGGCCCTGATGACCTCGGACATCGATCCTCGGGACCACCGCTTCCTCACGGGCGGGCGCACCGCCGAGGGCTTCTACGAGATCGAAAAGGGCGTGGACGCCGCCATCGCCCGCGGCCTGGCCTATGCCCCCTACGCGGATCTGGTGTGGTGGGAGACCTCCACCCCCGACCTGGACGAAGCCAAGCGCTTCGCCGAGGTGGTCCACGCCGAGTTCCCCGGCAAGCTGCTGGCCTACAACTGCTCCCCAAGCTTCAACTGGCGCCGTCACCTGGATGCCACCACCATCGCCAAGTTCCAGCGGGAGCTGGGCGCCATGGGCTACAAGTTCCAGTTCGTGACCCTCGCCGGCTTCCACTCCCTCAACTACTCCATGTTCCAGCTGGCCCAGGGCTACCGGGATCGCGGCATGGCCGCCTACTCCGAGCTGCAGGAAGCCGAGTTCGCCGCCGAGTCCGACGGCTACACCGCCACCCGCCACCAGCGCGAGGTCGGCACGGGGTACTTCGACGAGGTCGCGCGGGTCATCTCCGGCGGCACGTCCAGCACACTGGCCCTCGAAGACTCCACCGAAGCCGAGCAGTTCTAGCGTTCCCCACCCATCGAACACCGGAGAATCCCATGTCCTACGACGACGGCGGCGTGAAGGCCGCAACCGAGCAGCTCTACTCCGAGCATCGCAGCCTCGACGCACTCCTCGCCAAGATTCGCCACACCACCGACCGCGAGGCCCTCACCGGGCAGCTCGACGACCTGCACAGCCAGCTGCGCACCCACTTCCAGCACGAGGAGCACCCTGGCGGGCTGTACGAGCGCATCGGCGCTCTGAGCGACTTCGGGGAGATCGAGGTGCGCAAGCTGGTGGACGAGCACTACCGGATGCTCTCCGCCGTGCGTGGCATGGTCACCCGCCTGCGCCACGACGACGAGCCGGTGGACGTCTTCCAGGCCGAAATCGCGACGCTGGTGGCCTGGATCGAGGACCACGAGGTGAGCGAGCACCGCCTGGCGGATCTGGCACGGGATCGCTCCTGATCCCGACATTGACCGCAACCTTGACACGCCGATAGGTGCCCGGACCGCGTGGTCGAGCGCGGTGGAGGCACCATGGGCACTCTCTCGCGTCGTCGTTTCCTGTGCACCGGGGCCATGGGACTGGGCGCCGCCGCCCTGTCCCGCGGCGCCCTCGCGCAAGATGGGGAAGCCGACGCCCCCGAGGCCACGGAAGCCGGCTGCCCCGAGCCGCCCTCCGAGTCCCTGCCCCCCATCCTGCTCGACACCGAGGTACTGGTGGTGGGCGGCGGCCCCGCCGGCCTCTCCGCAGCCCTGGCCGCAGCCCGGAGCGGCGCGAAGGCGGTGTTGGTGGACCGCTACGGCTTCTTCGGCGGTGTGATCACCCAGTGCCAGATGGGCTCCATCGCCTGGTACCGCTTCGCGGACACCATCGACGCCGGCGGGCTGCACCGAGAGTACGAGCTGCGCGCCAAGGCCATGGGTGCGGTGCACGTGATGACCGACCACCCCCTGGCCTTCCTGGCCCGGCCCCGCCTGGAGCGCATGGGCTTCATGGTGGACGGTGAGCTGACCTTCGAGATCCTCGACACCGAGGTCTTCAAGCACGTGGCCGACGTGCTGCTGCTCGAGGCCGGGGTCACCCCCGTGCTGCACTGCTGGGCGGTGGACGTGGACAAGCAGGGCGACACCGTGCGCGGCGTGATCGTCGAGAGCAAGTCCGGCCGCCAGCGCATCGCGGCCCAGCGGGTGATCGACTGCACCGGCGACGCCGACATCGCCTGGCACGCCGGCGCCGCCTGCGTGCGCGAGCCGGTGGACAGGATCATGGAGTCCACCACCAACTTCTCCTGCAGCGGCGTGAACCTGTCCCGCTACATGCTCTACACCAAGCGGCAGAAGGGCACGATGAAGGAGTGGGCCACCACCTCTGGGAAAGAGGACGACATGTTCTCCACCCACCTCTTCGAGCCCTTCGAGCGGGCCAAGGCCGCTGGTGAGCTGCCCGAGGACGTGGACATCCGCCTGTTCCCGGGCGGCTTCACGCGCGCGGGGGAGGTGCTCTCCATGAACGGGTCCCACTTGCGCCGCGTAGACCCCACCGACGTGCTCTCCCTCACCCAGGCCGAGATGGAGGGGCGCCGCCAGGCGGTGCTGGCCATGGAGATCCTGCGCCGGGACGTGCCGGGCTTCGAACATGCCCGCATCTCCGCGTTCAACCACACCATCGGCTGCCGGGAGTCCCGCAAGATCGTCGGCACGGGCACCATCACCGAGCACGACACCAAGAACGAGGCGCGCTGCAGCGACAGCATCGGTGTCTGCCCCGAGTTCATCGACGGCTACGACCAGCTGTGGCTGCCCACAACGGGCCGCTACTTCCAGGTCCCCTACGGCGTCATCGTGCCCGAGAAGGTCGACGGCCTGCTGGTCGCCGGGCGCTGCATCGCCGGTGATCAGGGCTCCCACGCCGCCACCCGCCAGATGGTCTGCTGCTCGCTCACAGGCCAGGCCGCCGGCACCGCCGCGGCGCTGTCGCTCGAGGGCGGCGTGCAGCCCAGGGCGCTGGAGATCCGGGCGCTACAGGCGGCGTTGAAGCACCAGGGCGTGCGGGTCGGCTAGCGGGCGGGGGTGAACCCCGCCCCTACATGGCCTGGGCGTGTGGATCGGCTAGTCTTCCCAGCCGTTGACGCAGAGGTCCTCGAGCTGCTTCTCGAAGTCCTCGAGGCCGCCCAGATACTGATCGAACCAGATGTTGTCGTCGGGATCCGACTCGAGGAACCAGCCGTAGCTCCACATGCCGTACATGTGGAGGGCGCCGCTGCCTTGCGGCACGTAGGCCTCGATGTGGTAGCTCTGCTCGAAGCCGCCGCTGTTGACGTCTTCTTCGGCCGCGGCAGGCATGATGCTGCGCACCAGCATCGCGCCGGGATCGCCGGCTTCGTCGCGGCTACGGCGGAGCTTGACCTTGACCTCGTAGAACATCTCGCCGATGCCCGCGACGAAGTTGTCCTCGATGATCGAGGTCCAGTCCACGGCGTCGCACTCGCCCGTGGGGTAGCAGTCGGGATCGGTGTCGAACTCGCGGTCGTAGGCTTGGTAGTTGCCCTCGAAGACTTCCAGCTGGTTGGGCTCGAGGCTGATGGCTGCGGCTTCGTCCAGAGCACAGCTGAGCCTGGAGACCACGAACACGCCTGCACAGAGCGCAGGATCGGGGCTCCACTCCATCTCGTCCAGGGCGTCCACCTCTTCCAGGGTGAGGTCGGTGAGGTAGCCACCGGTGGTGATCTCGTCGGCGCCGGTGTTGGCGTCGAACCACGCCCGCAGGTTGTCGGCACCTTCGATGATGCGGTCGTGATCCTGCTCGTGGGTCTGGGCCATGAAGAAGTGGGCCAGATCATCCAGCTCGGTGGGGGCCGGGTCCGGCATCTTGCAGCCGAACACCAGAATCAGCAGGGTCAGTGGCAGTGCTCTCATGGGGCCCGAGTTTAGCCGGTTAGGCTGCCGTTCACCCACCTTTCGAGCGAGGAGGCACCATGTCGCGCGGACCCCTTCCGGTGGATCGACGTCGCTTCATCGAGCTGCTGGGGGCCGCGGGTCTGGTGGCGCGCGGCAGCCTGCTCGGCCTGCCCCTGGCGGCCTGCAAGCCCGACGGTGACACGGGCGATGACGACGAGCGCTTCTGGTTCGCCGTGATCAGCGACGTCCACCTCAAGGACGCCACCCTGGACAGCGGGAACGACGAGGTGCTGGTCCAGACCCTCGAGATCCTGGAGCAGTACGAGGTCCCGGTCGAGCTGATCCTGGTGGCGGGCGACCTGATCGACGATCTGCCCAGCGACGATCCCACCCACTACGACGGGGCCGAGGGCACCGCGCTGCACCAGGCAGAGCAGATCCTCGGAGACTGCAGCATCCCCGCGCACATCGCCATGGGCAACCACGACTACTACCTGCAGGGCAGCGCGCTGGAGAACAACCTCACCGACGACTACCCCGCCCGCGAGGCCCTGTATCAACAGCGCCTGGGCATGCCCGGGGCATGGTACGCCTTCGAGCACCGGGGCATCCGCTTCATCGCCCTCAACTCCATGCAGCCCGACGCTCGGGTGGAGTGGGTTCCGGAAGCTTGCGGCAGCTTCGGCGAGGAGCAGCTGGCCTGGCTCGAGGAGCAACTGGCCGACGGCACGCCCTGCGTGCTCTTCTTCCACCATCCCCTGGCCACCGACGTGTTCGTCGAGTCCGGCTACTCCTTCATCATGCCCTTCGAAGTGCCCAGGGCCGAGGGGAACTACGACAAGTACGAAGGCACGGTCTACGAGGGCTGGACGGACCCCATCTACGGGCTCCTCGAGGAGCACGCCGAGCATGTGCTGGCGGTGTTCGTGGGCCACGGGCACGCCTGGGTGTCCGACACCTGGGCGGGCATCCCGGTGCTCGAGGCCGACTCCGTGGGCAACGCCTACCCCGGCACCTTCATCGAGGTGGACGGCGAGGAGCAGCCCATGCGCTACCACCTGGTGGAGGTGAACCTCACCCAGGGCAGCTTCGCAATCCACAACCGGGCCTGGATTCCCTACAACGAATAGGCAGCCTCATGGCTCCCGATCCGTCTCCCGACATCATCCAGCCCAGCCAGCCCCCCGCGGATCCCGAGGCCACCTGGGAGCTCACCGGCGTAGACCGCGCAAACCACTTCCTGGTGCTCAGAGGCACCTGGCTGTTCGATGGCGGCATCGACGTCGAGAGGCTGCGCCTGAGCCAGGCGGAGCTGCTGGTCCACTACCCCCGCCTGGCTGGGCGGATGCGCGACGGTGCGCGGGTGCGGCTCGACGGCAGCGGCGTGCCGTTCACCCACGCCGCCGAGCCTCTGCTGAGCCTGGAGCTGCTCGAGGGCGATCACCGCCTGGCCCGCAGGCTCCACCCCCGCTGGAACCAGGGCCGCGTCAAGAGGGGCCTCACCGCCCCCATGGCCGCCCGGCTCACGGATCTGGCGGACGGCCAGGCTGTCACCGTCACCTGCACCCACGCCTGCTTGGACGGCTGGAGCTTCTACTCCATGGTGGACAACTGGGGCCGGCTCTATCGGGGCCTCGAGCTCGAGCCCCCCGTGCTCGACCAAGGCCTCCTGCCGGCGCCAACCGAACGACCGAAGGACCAGGCCGTGCAGGCCGCGATGGCCGCGGGCTGGGCCAAGCCCTCGCTGCTCCGTTCCTTGCCCACCATCGCCAAGCTGGCGATGGGTATGCTCACCAACCGCAGCCGCCCCATCCACCTCGACACGGACTTCGAGGAGCGCCTGCGCCAGGCCGCGGGGGCGGGTGACTTCGGCCGCAACGACCTGCTCTGCGCCCACCTGTCGCGCACGTGCGCGCGCCTCTATGGCCACGGAGCCGACACGCTCTGCCAGCAGGTCATCGTGCTGGACTGCCGACGGCGGCTGCCGGGCATACCCCGGGCCTTCGTGGGCAACGCCTCCATGAACGTCGTCGCTGCCGAGTTCCCCGGCGATGTATCGCTCGATGTGTTGGCCCGAGCCACCCGCGACGCCCTGGGGCCCTGGCTGGCGCGTCCCTCCCCCACCATGGCCGCACAGCTGCAGCTGATGCAGGAACTGATGCACCACAAGCAGTTCCTGATGCACTTCGACATCACGGCCATGCACGGTGCGCGCCCCACCATCAGCTACATCAACAACTTCGCTCGGCTGCCCATCTACGACGTGGACTTCGGCACCCCCAGCGCACCCCTGCGCCCGCGGCGCGCCATCCCCCACGACCTGCCCGATCCCATCCTGCTGTGGCCTGCGCCGCCGGACCAGGGGGGGCTCGAGCTCTACCTCACCGGTAGCCCCGAGAAGGCCATCCGCGAGCTCTCCACCGACGATCCCTGGTGGGCCGAGCTGCGCCTCGAGCCCTGACCTCCACCCGGAGCCCCCATGTTCTCCCTGCTCCTGACCGCCGCCTGTGCCCTGGCCTCCACCACCTGGCAGCAGCCCCCCGCCGAGGTGCTCGACCAGGCGCTCGACG
>CAZHIK010000415.1:0-7948 GCA_964532635.1 uncultured Enterobacterales bacterium | reverse complement strand
CGGGCCGACGCCCCCTTCGCCGAGGAACTCACCGAGCAGGTCATGGCCATGGAGCAGAAGGGCTTCCGGCCCATCCAGGTCCAGATCGCCGACCCCTCGGAGCTGGTGTTCTACACCGAGTGGTCGGCCTTCGCCGGCTACTTCGCCAACGAGGTCGCCCAGCTGCGGGGCGACTACCGACGCCTGCTGTTCGACCGGGTCAAGCCCCAGGCGCTCCACCTCCACCAGGACTACCACCAGTTCCCGCGCATCATCCCGCTCACGGAGCACGAGGTGCGCGACTACAAGGTGGCCTGGAAGCGCTTCCACCAGGCGCAGATGCTGGGCATCCTCTGCTCACGCCACCGCCGCCGCGGCGACGACACCCGCGTGACCTTCAGCTACCGCAAGCGCACCACCAGCCTCGACACCACCTGGGACGAGGTGGGGGTCGAAGCCACCGTGCTGCGCAGCCTGATGTCGGACCGACAGTTCGGAGCCCAGATCGCCCGGGACATCGAAGCCCGCATCGTAGAGCTGCTCCAGAGCGGCGGCAGCTACGCCGACCTGCTGGCCCTGGCCGACTACTACTACTACTGCGTCTACCCCAACGTGAACGAGGACGTGCAGTCGGGCGCAGTGGCCGTCCAGGCCCGCGGCTCCATGCAGAACCTCGTGCTCCACGAGCTCCGCCGGGAGTGGCGGCAGATGGCAGCAGAAAAGGGCATGGACGCAGAGCGCATCGACGCCCACCGGGCCACCCGCCTGCAGTCCCTGGTGGACTGGACCCTGCCCATCGCCCGCACCAAGGGCCTGCCGGTGCCCGCCACTGCCGACGTGCCTCAGGAGCTGCGGGTCGAGGAGTGGGCCCTGCTCGAGGATGCCCGAGGCGGCGTGCGCCGCTTCGTCGAAGCCGGCTGGGTCAAGCAGCACCGCGACGGCTACGGCGACGTGGCCACCCGCTTCCCGAGGCTGGCGGTCAACTGGTCGTACTTCCGTCCCCCAGCCGACCAGCCCGAGCGCATCAGCACCGCCACCACCTACTGGTACAAGGGGCCCGCCGGCAGCCAGAGCGGCGTGAGCCTCGAGCAGATCGCCGGCTGGGTCCAGGCCGATCCCGGCGGTCGGCACCGGGTCTTCGGCCGCGGCTGGAAGTCCTGGAAGGACGCCACCGAGGTCCCCGAGCTGGCCGCTATGATGGCGCCGGCCGAGCAGCCCCCGCCCGTAGTGGACGAAGCCCCCGAGTACCACTACGCCTGCGACGGTGAGCGCCTGGGCAAGCGCAGCGCTGCCGAGGTGGCCGATGCCGTCATCGCCGCACGCAGCGCCGAGCACAAGGTCTGGCTCAAGGCCTTCGGCCGCAGCTGGAAGCTCGTGCAGGACGTGCCGGAGATCATGGCCCTGGTGCCCCCCGATGACGAGCCGCCTCCCCTGGACGACGAGCCGCCCCCCCTGGACGACGACGAGCCGCCGCCGCTGGGCTGACGGTGGCCGCCCCACGGCACAGCGTCATGAAGCGGGCCCTGGTGGGCTTCACCACGGCCGCCGTCGCGCTGGGATTGATGGAGCTGGGGGTGCGCGCCGCGGTGCCCGAGCGTACGTTGCTGTTCCACTGGGAACAGCCCGACGGGCTGCTGGCGCTGACCCAGGAGCTCCACGCCCAAGTGCCACCCAACGTCGAGCGCAGCCTCCGGGAGGGGCCGGACCTGTGGCGGGTCCGCACCAACAGCCAGGCGCTGCGCGAAGACCACGACATCCCCGCTTCGATCCCCAGGGGTGAGCGTCGCATCCTCGCCCTGGGCGACAGCTGGATCTACGGCTGGTCGATCGACCAGGGCTCCACCATCTCCGCCCACCTCGAGGCCATGCTCCCAGAACGACTCGGAGTGGACCGGGTGCAGGTGGTCAACGGTGGAGTGCCGTTCGCTTCGAGCCTGGACATGCTGCTGCGCTGGCGCGATCTGAGCCCGCAGCTCGACCTGGACGGCGTGCTGCTGGCCACCTCACACAACACCATGAAGCTCCACCTGCAGCGGGAGCACCGCGCCCACACACACGTCCCGAACCTGGGCGCGCCCCGCGCCCCCCTGCGCAGCTACATGCTGATCCGCCGCCTCCTGGTGCGTTGGACCCGCCCGGCCGCAGGATCATCCCTGCCTCCCGCCGAAGATGGAAGCGACACCTCCGCCATGATGCGCCAGGACATGGCGCAGCTCGCCAGCGAGATCCAGGATCGGGGCCTCGCTGTCTGGTACCTGCAGCTTCCGGACAGCTGGTTCCAGCCCGAGTCCCTCAAGCGCCTCTGGTCCCCCACGGTGCCGGACCTGCACGCCCTGGGAGTGCCCATGGCCGGGCACAGCCTGGAGCAGCGATCCTGTTGGGGGGTCGAGGACAGCTCCCACCCCTCCGCCGCCGGCGGCTGGGCGCTGGCGGTGGTAGCCGCCGAGCTGATCGCCACGGGCCAGCCCCAGCAGACCCTGGCGCGAGAGCCCAGCTGCGATCAAGCGCCCGTGCTCAACGCCGCCAGCGAGCCGGCCGGCTAGCCTCCGATCCGCAGCCAGCCACAGACCCCATCATCGGGATCGTTCACGACCTCCGGCATCGGTCGGTCGATGCCGGGGCCTGAGATGAACTCGCCGTCCACCATCACCCGCGCCATCCAGCTGCGGCCACCGAACAGCTCCTCACCCAGCGCTTCGCCCACTTCCTCGGTGTAGTGCCACGGGTCCTTGAAGCAGTCGGCGTCGTCGATGATCGAGCCGGGCCAGTCGAAGTCCATCACGGGGGCGAGCATCGACAGCTCACGACGCAGGCGCTGCTCGGCCTCGGCGGCCCCGTAGTGCTCGATGCGCTCGTGGAGATCGGCGTGGGAGGGCATGTAGGCGACGATCAGCTCGGCGCCGTTTTCGTCGGCCCAGGCCGCGATGCGCTCGAAGTCCCCCATGCGCTTCTCGGAATACGCGAACGCGCTGAAGTACTTCGCCGCGGACACGGTGCGCTGGTACTCCCAGAAGGCCGCGCGGTCCTTGTTGGGGTTCTCGGAGGCCAGGTTGGTGCCGGACAGGTTGAACCAGAGCACCTCGAACGAAGCCTTCGTGGTGAACGGACGGAAGTAGTACTCGAAGGGGTTGTCCAGCGCCCTGCGCGGCACGTTCACGTGGTTGATCTGGTCGGTGTCGTCGATCAAATTGACGGCCAGACCCAGGAAGACGGTCTCGAGCTCCGCCCGCTCCGAGGTCGCCTCGAAGTACTCCACCATGTCGGCCGAGGTGCCACCGCCGTAGCCAAGGTTGGCCCAGGGCTTCCCCGAGACATCTTCGATGTGTTCGGTGGGCAGGTTGGCCGTGCGGGAGTCACCCAGCAGGATGTTCGGCGCGGGATCGTTGTCGTACTCGGCCAGCGACCAGTCGGCGTAGGACATGGGCCAGGCCACGGGCCGCTTCTCGAGGCCGAAGTCGAAGCTGCGGTTGAGGTGGAAGGGGTCCACCACGTAGTTTGCGCCCCACACCAGCCCGAGGATCGAAGCCAGGGCCGCCAGGTTGAGCACATCGAAACGTGGAATCCGCATGATGTCCTCAGAACTGGAAGTAGATGAACTGCTGCTGGCCGAACACGCCGAACAGCACGCAGGCCAGCGCCACCGCGTCCCAGAACACGGCCCGAGCGACCCGGGAGCGACCCAGGTTGTTGTCGAACCACTTGTACTCTTCCGCCAGCTCGAAGATCACCACGATCCCGATCACGGCCACCGAGGCCACGAAGTCGAACTTGGTCATGCCCACGGGCGAGACCAGCACGTCGTAGATCCGCCGCGGGTCGAGGGAGGCGAACAGGGAGACGATCCCGCTCAGCTCGAGCCACGGACGCACCGTGACCGCGTTGGCGTCGACGATGTTGCCCGCCCGGAAGTAGTTGAGCGTGAGGATGTGCAGGTGGAAGGTCATGAACACGCGGAACGGCGCCGACATCTTGGGGAAGCGCCGCCAGATGGCGTGGGTGTACCTCTCCCACAGCCGCCCGATGATCATGTAGGCCCCGTGCAGCAGGCCGAAGACGATGAAGGTCCAGTTGGCGCCGTGCCACAGCCCCGAGATGAAGAACACGAAGACCTGATTGAAGTACTTGCGTGCCGCGCTGCAGCGGCTGCCCCCCATGGGGATGTACAGGTAGTCGCGGAACCACGAGGTCATCGAGATGTGGTTGCGGGCCCAGAACTCGTGGATGTTCTTGGAAACGTACGGCCGGACGAAGTTCTCGCTGATCTTGTAGCCAAAGATCCGCGCCGAGCCGATGGCGATGTCGGAGTAGCCGGAGAAGTCGCAGTAGACCTGGAATGCGAAGAAGTAGACCGCCACCACCAGGGTGATGGGCTCGAAGCGGTCGACGTCGGCGTAGACCGTGTCGACGTACATGGCGAGCCGGTCGGCCACCACGACCTTCTTGAACAGTCCCCACAGGATGCGCTTGCTGCCGTAGACCAGGTTGTCGTAGCTGAAGCGCTGCTTCTTCGCGAACTGGGGCAAAAGCTCGGAAGCGCGGACGATGGGACCGGCCACCAACTGCGGAAAGAACGCGACGTAGGCAGTGAAACGCCAGAACGACTTCTCGGCCGCCAGCTCTCCCTTGTACACGTCGATGGTGTAGGACATCGACTGGAAGGTGTAGAAGGAGATGCCGACGGGGAGGAGGATCTGGAAGGCGGGCGCGGCGTACTCCACGCCGAACAGGCTGGCGATGTCCGAGCCGGCCTCGAAGAAGAAGTTGGTGTACTTGAAGTAGACCAGCAGCCCGATGTTAGAGACCACCGAGGCGGCGAGCAGCAGCTTGCGGCGCAGCGGATCCGAGGTCTTCTCGAGCCACAGGGAGACGACCCAGTCGACGGCGCAGGAGTAGAAGATCAGCAGGATGTAGGCGGCCCGCCAGCGCATGTAGAAGTAGCAGGACGCCAGAAACAGCAGCACGGAGCGGTAGCGGTGGGGCAGCACGAAGAACGCGATGACCACCGCGGGAAGGAACAGCGCCAGGTACTCGAGCGAGTTGAACAGCATGGAATCTTCTGGGAGCCAACCGAGGCCAGCCGCATCGGCCCGCCACATAGCCCCAAAGTGTGGACGATGCCCAGTTCTGATCCGCACCAAACCAAGGCCGTATCCCTGGACGATGGGCCGATGTCTCCGGACGACGACGAGCTAACGCCGCCGTAGGCGCTGAGCGCTGGGCGCTAGGCGCTCTCGCGCTTTTCCTCGGTCCGCGACGGCTCGCGAATGGCCAGGAGCATCATGGCCCAGGTGACGTCGTCGATGCCGATGGCCTTGCGACGGGCGGCAGCCTGGCAGGGGGGCTCGGGGGTGGCGCAGCCGCGCTTGGAGGGAGGCTCGGCAGCGTAGGGCGACCGCTCGGGGGGCTTCCTTCGGGCCATGGTTCACGCTCCTGGTGGGTGCGCTCCCCGGAGCCGGGAGCGACACAAAAACATCGTACAATTTTTATATACCACTTGTAAATTACCGTTTCGAAAACTGTCCAGAGTGTTGTTTGCGGTACTTGGAGCTATTGGAGATTGTGCCCCGCAGACACCGCTGCCGCGCGCACCGCCGGACCGGAATAGGGAAGACAGCCCTCAACGTCCTTCCGGCATGCCCACTCTGTTCCAGTTGATCGTCACGGCGGCCGCCTCCGCCGGCTTTGATGTCGAGCTGCGCGAAGACATCGTGCAGCGTCGCGACGTGGTGGACCCCGGCCACCAGGTTGTGGAGCTGGTGCGCATCCTCCCGCCGCGCGAAGAGCCCTGGACCATGGCGGTCCACGTGCCCGACGGCTGGCTCGACAAGCCCCGCAGCGCCGGGCTCAGCACCGCCCAGGCCGCCTCGAGCTCGGAGGCGCAGCTGTCCACCCTGGTGGCGGCGGTCCGGCGCGACATCCCCTGGGCCGGTGGCCTCGTCCCCGTGGATGCCGCCGCTCTGTGGACCGGCCTGCTGCGCAACTCCGCCTACGCCAATCCCCACCCGGTCTCCCACTACGACGGCGTGCTCACCCCCTGGGAGGTCCTCTACGACGACCAGGCCGGCGACACGCTCAGCGCCGCCTTCACGGCCCTGCAGGCTCTGGAGCGCCAGGGGATCCAGGCCTCTCTGTGTCGCTACCCCACCCCATCCACGACGTCGGGTGTGGCCTTCGGCCTGATCCTCGAGGGCAGCGCCCCGGCCGACGCCGACTGGGCCTGGGCGGTCTCGGGGATCACCCCTGGCTGGGTGCTGCTCCCCCTGCACCTCAAGGCCAAGCCCGCCGGCAACCTCGACGCCGTCGATCTCGAGGTCTGGTCCGCCGCCGAGGTGGCCGCCAGCGGCTGGTCTCCCGGGGCCGCGCCCGCCCGCGAAGGCCTGGCAGACGGCGATCCCGCTCCCACCCCCGTCACCCCGGCCGAGCCCGATGGTGCGGGAGAGCAAGAGGATGCTCGAGAACCCGATCCCGGGCCGGCCCCCGATCCAACGCCCCCCCCCCCGCCCCAGCGCACACCGCGACCCGACATCTGTGATCAGGCCGAAGCCATGGGCCTCGAGTGCGTCCAGGTGGACCACAGCGACGATGGGCTCTACCTCTTCCTGGCACTGATCTCCCTGGGCGGCCTGCTGGCTGCGGGGATCGGCGCCTGGGTGGCGCGCAACCGGCGCCAAGCTCGAGCCAAGGCACGAGCCAGGCGCCGCAAGGCCGAGGAGTTCTGATGCGCGCCCTGCTGCTCGTACTACTGGCGATGGTGTTGCCTTCGGTGGCCCACGCCGAGGGTCAGGCCATCCAGTGGGCGCGGGTCTACCACGACGACCAGGTCCACGAGCCCGACGCCAGCGGCACCACCGGTGTGCGCATCCTCAGCTGGCCCTTCTGCCCCACCTACCGCGACCGCTGCAGCGACTACGCCTGGGTCACCATGGGCGTGTCCCTGGACGCCTACTCGGCCCGCCGCAACGGTGCCCACGACTCCATCAGCGAGATCGTGAGCACCTCCTACGCGGACCTGGCCCCCCTGGCTCGAGCCCTCGAGCAGCTGTACGCCGACAAGGGCATCCACAGCCCCGCCCAGAAGCTCGGCTACATCCAGGGCATGGTCCAGGCGGTCCAGTACGCCAAGGACACCTCCACCGGCTTCACCGAGTACCCCAAGTACGCCGTGGAGTTCCTGGTGGACGAGCAGGGCGACTGCGACGACGCCGCGGTGGCCGCCTCGGCCCTGATGCGCCAGCTGGGCTTCGACACCTGGTACGTGCTGTGGCGATCCATGGGCGGGGCCGAAGGCCACATCTCCACCGCCGTTTCGCGCACCGGCGACCTGGCCAGCGTGCAGCCGCCGTCCGGCTCTCGCCTGGTCAGCGTTCCCAGCACTGGCGAGCAACTGCTCCACGCCGACGCCACCGGCGTCATCGGCGGCTGCACGGGGCGCTGCACCAGCCTGGGCTGGAACGAGTGGCACAGCCACAGCCCGCCGCTGACCGAGTCCGTGGTGGTCAAGGCCGAAGCCCCGAACCTCGACCAGGTGCTGGGCCTGTCCGCCTGGCGCAACGACGGCACCGCCTTCCCCGACCGCAAGCACCGCGACCGGCGCCCCGGTACCCCCGAGCAGCAAGGCGAGGAAGACCTCGACAAGCCGCCCGAGGAGCGGGTCACCCAGCAAGAAGACGACCCAGCCCAAGACTGGGAGGACGCCACCCTGCGCCGCCTGCGCTTCCTGGGCGAAGACGAGGACAGCGCCCGCAACTACCTGGCGGTCCGCCGGGTCGATCCGGTCGACGAAGCCACCTGGCTGTTCGTGGCCATCGCCTGCTTCGCCGGCCTGCTCATCGCCGCCCTCGGAGCCTGGCGCGGCCGCCAGAGGCGCCTGGCCCTGGCCGCCAAGGCGCGGGCGATGCGCAAGAGCGAAGAGTTCTAGTAGTCGGCCACAGGGATTCTGACCGATCCCGAGATGTTCCGCGAATCGATG
>CAZHIK010000414.1:0-7969 GCA_964532635.1 uncultured Enterobacterales bacterium | reverse complement strand
CAGCCCAGCTCGAGGGCCGGCCCCGAGAGCATCGCGCGCCCGTCCTCGTCCTCGAGCACCACATCCGCCGTGGCTCCGCGGAGCAGCCGCAGGTCCAGGGAGCGCAGCTCCAGGCGCCCGCTCTCCAGCAACCGGGCGGCGACGGCCTCCACGCCTCGAGCCAACAGCGCCTCGCCGGCGCCAGTGCCCAGCCCAGCGCAGAGCCCCACCGCCGCGAGGCAGATCACCGCACCGGTGCCGAGCAGGAGCCTGCTGCGCCGGTTCAAAACGCCTCCCCCACCGTGACGTAGATGTTCACCGCTGGTAGGGAGCCCCGCATGATGGGGTCGGTGCGGTTGGCCCACGAGAACAGGTCGAAGGCCCGACGCCGGAAGTCATAGCCATCGCAGTTGACGTAGCTCCCCTGCCACGCGTCTCCGCCGGAGAAGCGCGGGCCGGCATCCTCCGGGTAGACGGGCCGGAACGCAACATCTACACGCAGGGGTCCCACCGGGGTGGCGTAGCGCACCCCGCCGCCCACATCCCAGCGCAGGTACCCGGGATCGGCCCAGTCGGCGGGCTCGTCGGCCAGCAGCCCCGCCTCGGCGAAGACCGCCAGGCCCAGGTCCGGCAGCAGCACCTCCCGCACCCGCAGCTCCGCGCTGGCCAGGCCCGACGAGGAGCCCCCCCGAGACAGGTAGTGGCGAAAGATCTCCCGCTCGTCCAGGAGGTAGGTGCCCGGGCGCTCGGTGCAGACGCAGTCGTACACCCCCACCTGGGCGGACCGGAAGCCCCGCAGGCTGCTGGCGCCACCCAGAAAGACCCTCTCGGCCCAGGGGATGGGCTCGTCCCCCATGGCGGCCTGGGCCTGCAGCTGCAGCCGTCCCGCCACTGTGGTGCGTCGGTCCAGCATGGTGCCCTTGATCCGGGGCGTGAACCAGGCCCGCAGCTCTGCGTCGAGGTCCTGGTAGTGCTGGGGGCCGCCAACCGGCAGGGCATAGCGCCAGCGGGCCTGGGCCCACAGCCCGAGGCGGGGGTCCATGACATCACCACCGCGGATGGCGTCCAGGGTCAGCCGGCTGTCCAGGGCGGTGATGGTGTAGGGATCGAAGCCGATGCCCAGCATCGCATCCATGATGGCCTGGTCGTTGGTGCTCAGCGGCTCGGCCAGGGCGTTCCACTCCACCGCCGGTCCCGCCTCGATCTCCAGCCCCAGGGGCAGCGCCTTCTGCAGCTGCAGGTCCACCAGCATGCGGTGACGCAGCAGCTGCTCCTCCACCAGATCCCGCCGCAGGTCGGCGCGCGCCCGGGCCGACCAGCCCGGACCCCACAGCCGGGGCGCCATCAGGGTGTTGTCCAGGCCGGCGATGACGCTCCGGTGCTCGTCCACCACATCCAGGCTCACGCCGGTGCTGACCGTACTCCGGGCCAGCACGAAGCGATCCGCCACGTCGTTGTGGCCGATGCCCACGCTGGTCTCGGGGGTCAGCGCTTCACCGCTCCAGTGCACACGCCCCCCCAGCTCCACGAAGCGGGGCTCGGCCTCGACCACCACCAGGTCGATGGGCACCAGCTGGTCCTGAGCCTCGTCCAGCGCCGGCCGCACCGACACGCTGGCGAAGCTCCCCAGCCGCAGCACGGCCTGCTCCAGGGCGTACAGGTCGCTCTGGGCGTAGCGCTCGCCCTCCTCGAGGCGGGCCAGCTCCGCCAGGGCGGTCTCGCGCCAGTCCTCGTCGGCGCCGTGGACCCGCAACGGGCCGTAGCGATACCGCTCCCCCGACCGCACCAGGAAGCTCACGGTGGCCTCCCGCTGCTCGCGGTGCACCTGGGTGGCCGCCGTCACCAGCGCCGCCGCGTAGCCCCGCTCCCGGAGCAGCTCCTGCATGTCCGCCGCCGCGGCCTCGACCTCGGCCAGCTCGTAGCGCTGCCCTGGCTGGGGCGCGTACTTGCCCAGCACCTCTCCGGTGGTGGCCTTCTTGGGCCGGTCGGGCCACTCGATCACCGGGGTCTGGGCGTCGTAGACCGTCTTGGGGCCCACCTCGAGCACTCCCACCAGCTTCACCACACCGGCGCGCTTGTTGGTCTGGCGACGGCGACGCTTGACCTTCCACTCGATGTGCTCCGCCTCGAACCAGCCCTGGTGGGCCAGAAAGACCTCCACCGATCGGGCGTCGCGCTCGAGCAAGGAGCGATCCAGCAGCACCGGCTCCTGCCAGCGGGAGATGGGCCACAGGAATGTGCCCCAGGGGCTCTGCTCCTGGATCATGTGGCGGCGCAGCAGATCGTCGTGCTGGGCAGAGGTGATGAAGTCGCGGTTGCCCCGAAACTCGATGCTGCGCACGATGTCGCCCTCGACCCGGCGACGAGGGCCCGTACAGGCGATCAGCGCGAGAGCGAGGGCGAGGGGAGCGGTGCGCATCCTGGAGACAGCTCGAGCGGGGGTGTGGGACTTCGAACCAGGAAGGACCGAGTATAGGCCAGCCGCGCCCTCGATTGGGACTGACGCGGGTCGCAACTCCTCGCGAGGTTCGCTGGGCAGCCACGCGCAACGCGTTAGCAGCGCGCGAACGCGCCGCCCAGAGGCCCGCGATGCTCCCTGTCCTTCTCCTGCTCGCATGTGTGGACTACGAGATCAACGAGCGCCCGGAGGCGCCCGACGATCTGCTGGACAGCGACGTGCCGGCCGACACCGGCGAGCCGGCCGAGCCCGTCGACACCGGCGACACCGGCGCCCCCCTCGACACCGGCGAGGTCGCCCTCGGTGCGGTCTACGCCAACACCTCCGACACCCTGTACGAGGTCAACCCCGCCACCGGCGAGGCCACCGAGATCGGCCAGTTCCACCAAGGCACCGAGGTGGTGGAGTACTTCGTGGACATCGCCATCGACCTGGCCGGCCACATGTACGGCGGCACCTTCGACGCCCTGTACCGCATCGACCCCGACACCGCCGAGGTCACCAAGGTCTGCGACATCGACGTCAACATGATGGCCCTGACCTTCACGTCCATGGGCGAGCTGATCGCCGGCGGCGACGACATCATCACCCGCATCGACCTGGGCAGCTGCGACTCCGAAGAGCTGGTCTCCAGCTCCCCCTACACCACCTCCGGCGACCTGGTGGGCCTGCCCGACGGCTACCTGTACTGGACCGTGTTCGGCGACGGCGACGGTGACGAGCTGGTGCGGGTCGACCCCGACGACGGCTCCGCCGCCTGGATGGGCACCATCGGCCACGAGAAGCTCTTCGGCCTGGGCTACCACGCCGGCCAGCTGTACGGCTTCTCCTCCAACGGCAGCATCGTGGAGATCTCCCCCAGCGACGCCGGCGGTGATCTGGTCTGCGTGGCCAACCAGGGCTGGTGGGGTGCGACGACGAATCCCGTGGTTTGGTAGATTGTGGAGCATGAAGCACCTTAGCGTCCTGCTGATCACCGCCCTGGCCGCCTCGGCCTGCAACACCAGCCACTCCCAGCACGGTGGCTTCGAGGTCGACTTCGACAAGCGCACGGGCGCCCTCACCATCACCCACATGGAGCGAGGCGACATTCTCGCGGACCTGCGCTTCGGCGCCGGGACCGGCAGCTACCAGCTCGATCAAGCCTTCGGCTCCTACCGCTTCGACGACGTGGAGCACAGCATCGACTGGGCCAGCGGCGTCGCCAACTTCGCTCCCTTCAACGTCGACGACACCATCGAACTGGCTGGCCACCACGACGACGTCCTGGGCCTGTTGGTCCTCGAGCCCATCGGCGAAGACATGCTCCGGCTGTACTTCGAGCCCAACGACGACAGCTCGGACCGCACCGTGCTGCAGGCCGCCTGCGACGACGACGACCACTTCCTGGGCCTGGGCGGCCACGCCATGGACGTGGACCACGTCGGCCAGGCCTTCCCCATCTGGGTCAGCGAGCCCGGCGTAGGCAAGGACGACGAAGACGACTACCCCGACGACTGGAGCATCACCGGCACGCGCCACGCCAGCTCCTACCCCATGCCCTTCCTGCTGCGCCCCCACCAGACCCATGGGTTGCTGCTCGAGGGCCACGCGCGCACCGAGGTGGACCTCTGCGCGAGTGATCCCAGCCGCTTCTCCATGCTCACCTGGGGAGCACCGATGGAGATCATCCTGATCTCCGGTGACGATCCCCTCCACGTCCTGGAGCACGCCAGCGAGCGCTGGGGCCGCATCCAGCAGCCCCCGGCCTGGGGCCTGGGAGCCTGGGTCGATGCGGTAGGGGGCTCCGATCGGGTGCGGGAGGTGGCCGCCGCGGTCCGCCAGGCCGGGGCTGCTGTCTCCGTCATCTGGACCGAAGACTGGAAGGGCTTCGAGCTCCAAGGCACCGGCTACCGCCTGGGCTACGAGTGGTTCGTGGACCGCGAGCACTACCCGGACGCCGAGACCATCGACGAAGAGCTCGAGGCTGCTGGACTGAAGTGGCTGGCCTACTTCTCCGCGTTCGTGGCCGAGGAGACAGTCACCTGGGACTCCGCACAGGATGCGGGTGTGCTCATCCAAGACGACCAAGGTGAGCCCTACACCTTCCTCGGGGTCAGCCTGAAGTGGATCTCCCTTGTGGACTACACCCACCCTGACGCCCAGGACTGGTCGGTGGCCTGGATGCAGGCCTGCCTGGACGTGGGCTTCGACGGCTGGATGGCCGACTACGGCGAGTGGCTGCCCACCGACTCGGTGCTGTACGACGGCGACCCGATGCTCGAGCACAACCGCTACCCGGAGCGCTGGCAGGCCACCAACCTGGCCGCCATCGACGGCCGCGACGCCACCTTCTTCTCACGCTCCGGCTGGGCCGGCGCCCAGGGGCTGTCCCCGGTGGTCTGGGGCGGCGACCAGCGCACCAGCTTCGACATGGACGACGGGTTCCCCACCGTGCTGGCGCTCGGGCTGGGGCTGTCCGCCTCCGGCGTGCCGGTCTACACCCACGACATCGCGGGCTACAACTCCGTGGGCAACGATCCGAGCGACAAGGAGCTGTGGTTCCGCTGGGCGGGCCTGGGGGCCTACACCCCCGTCATGCGCACCCACCACGGCGCCTTCGACGAGGAGAACCACCAGTTCGACCGCGACGAGGAGACCCTCGCGTACTACGCGGCGACGACACAGGAGCACACCCGGCTGTACCCCTACCGCTCGGGCCTGGCCCGACAGGCGGCGGAGCGGGGCTCGCCCATGATCCGGCCGGTGGCCTTCCACTACGGTGAGGACTGGGGCCGCATGGATGCCTGGCTGCTGGGCCCGGCCCTGCTGGTCGCTCCGGTCATGGAGCGAGGGGCCATGGGCCGCGAGGTGGAGCTGCCCGTCGACGTGGCCTGGTACGACTGGCACAGCCTCGAGGCGGCCAGCGGCGGCTGGGTGGACGCCGCCACGGACCGCACCCCGGTGTTCGCGGCGGCGGGTACTACGGTGCCCACCTTTGGCACCATCCCCGACACGCTGGCCGAAGCCGAGGGCGACGGGGTGTTGGACTTCGACGACGCCGACGGCGAGCGGATCGTCTACCTGTTCGGCGGGGGTGGCGAGTTCACCGAGGGCGACGGCACCCGCTACACGCCCAGCGGCACGCCCACCGGCAGCGGTGAGACGACCGACACACTCACCAACGGCAGCATCACCGTGGCGGGGGTGACCCTGGACATCGAGGGCGAGGCCGAGCGGAGCTATACGGTGGTTGTGGTGGACTAGTCGCGCTACCCGCCTCGCGACAGGGCCAGGCTCTCCTGCTACCTTTGCCCGATGCCGCGATCCCTCCCTCACTCGCTGCGCGACACCCTTTCGGCCGCGGCCCTCTTCTTGGCTGGCGTGCCCGGAGTGGCGGCAGCCAGCGAGTGGATCGGGTTCCGGCACGACGGTACGGGGGTGGTCCGCGACGCCACTCCTCCGATCCCCGGGGCGGAGGGCACCCGGATCCGTTGGAAGACCCCTACCCAGGACTGGGCGAACGGCTCACCCGTGCGCTTCGCTGACATGGTGTGCATCACCGAAGAGCCCACGACCCTGGCCTGCTTCGACATGGACACCGGGACGCGCCGCTGGGGGAAGACCAGCCTCTACGTCGACACCCTCCAGGGTGAAACAGAGACGGAGATGAGGGAGCTGCTGCTGCAGCTGGACGTCGAGGAAGCGCGCATGGACGAGCTCAGGATCGAGCTGGGCCGGCTGCAGAGTGAGCTGCGGCGAGCGGGGCCGGGCAGCCCGGTGCAGGCGCAGGTGAAGCGGCTGTCCAAGGACATGAACACCATCCGATCAAAGCTGAACGCCTACGAGCAATACCGGGTGGCCAAGGACATGAGCGTCATCGGGTACGCCACGCCCACGCCCCTGGTGTTCGGTGGCTTCATCTACGCCATGTACGGCAACGGCGTCCTGTCCAAGTTCTCGAAGACCGGCGAGCGCCAGTGGTCGGTGTGGCTCGGACCACCCGTCGAGCCGATGATCGGTCACGACTTCGGATCGGCGGCTTCGCTGTCGATGGTGAACGGGCTGATCCTCGCCCCCATCAGCGCCCTCAACGCCGTGGACCCGAGCACGGGCGAGGTGCGCTGGAAGACCCGCACCTACCTCCACTATGGCACCCCCACGGTGGCCACCGTCGGCGGGGAACCGATCATCGTCACCCCGGGCGGCGAGCTGCTGAACCCCGCCAGCGGTCGAGAGCTGGGCACCCCCATCGCCCAGATCGAGTTCGTCGGCCCGGTCGCCGCCGGCGACGTGGTCTACTCGATCGGTACCGACACGCCCCGAGGGGGCCAGACCGCCTCCCAGGGTACGGCGTACCGGCTCCATCGAGAGCCCGACGGCCGCGTGGGCTGGACCAAGCTGTGGGAGCGCGAGGTCGCCGACACGCGCACCTACGCGACCCCGCTCATCGTCGGAGACCGCCTCTTGGCGTACTACGACGATGGCGTGCTCGATGTCCTGGACGCCCACACCGGCAAGCGTCGGTCGCGCACCAGGGTGGCGAGCTTCGGCGAGACCGGCACCCCCAGTCCCCTGCTGGCCTCGGAGCGGCTCATCCTGGGCTCCGAGGATGGCGTACTGCGCGCCTACTCTCTCTCCGACAGCCCGGAGTTCCTTGGTGAGATGTCGCTGGAACCCCACCTGGCCACCCCACTGCTCGTGGGGGACCGCATCTTCGTCCGTGGCTTCGACAACCTCTACTGCATCGAGGGAGGGAGCCCATGAACCGTCGCATGAAAGCCCTGCTGGGTTCGGCTGCCCTCGCCCTCGTCCTGCTGACAGCGGCCACCGTCTGGACCTTCGGTGACGCCCTGATGACCCACTCGTGGGAGGTGTGGCTCTGCCTCGAGGAGCACGACTCCGTCCGACCCTGCGTCACCAGGGTCGCGGAGGTTCGCCTCTGGGCCCACGAGTGGCGCGAGCCCCCGCAGAAGGTCGCGCGTTGCTCTCGACTCGACGACTTCTTCAAGGACTCGATCGAGGGCTGCTTCACGTGGGTACCCGGCGGCTCGTTCGTCATGGACGCGCAGGCCGACGATCCATCGCAGCCCGGCTACGATCCCCGAGCCCAACCGGACGAAGGCCCACCGCGCAAGGTGAGGATCGACGGATTCTGGGTGCAACCCATGGAGGTCCAGGTCCGCCAGTATCGCCGCTGCGTCGACGCCCACGCCTGCAGCGTGCCCAGGCTGGAGCAGGCTGGCTACCTCCGCATCGGTGACATCTGGTCCACGGGCTCCCTGAGCGGGGTCACCTGGTCCGAGGCGCAGGCTTTCTGCGAGTACCTGGGTGGACGCCTCCCCACCGAAGCCGAGTGGGAGTACCTCGCCCGCGGCCCAGGTGGCCTGCGCTTCCCCTGGGGAGACACGGTCCGCTGCGCGGACACACGGCTGGAGGTGGTGGACCGGGAGACCATCGAGAGGATGCTGGCTGGAGATGAGGGAGCGGACTCCCGGGTTCCCTCGGACGAGTCGAGCTGGGACGCGGTCGACTGGATCCTCGACAAGCCAC
>CAZHIK010000413.1:0-7976 GCA_964532635.1 uncultured Enterobacterales bacterium | reverse complement strand
CTGGTGCTGAGTGCCGCTGGGAGAGACGTAGACCCCATTGAACGCCATGTCGAAGGCGTTGCAGTTGTCGGGGTCCTTCGTGAAGCTGGCGGTGTAGCGCTGACCATCCACCTCGAGATCGAAGGCGCGCTGGTTCTGCACGTAGCGCAGGCTCCACTCGCTGTGGCCGTTGTAGAAGATCTCGTCGACCGGGTACGAGTCGGGGATCGCCCCAGGCATGGGGGTGTGCTCCACCACGTTGGACCACACGTTGTGCAGCCCGTCGAGCCGATCGGGGTTGGCGCAATCGGGATCGCAGCCCGCGGCCAGCGACGTGGCCAGGCCGAGCGACAGGATGGGAAGAAGGGAGCTTCGCATGGGGGCCTCGGAGGGCATCCTAGCACGCGGCCAGCAACGCCAGCCAGCCAAACAGCAGCGCCACCGCCAGGGACCAACGCCCGAGGGCCGCCCCGAGGGCCCCCGGACCCGCCAACACCAGAGCCGGGATCTGCCCGCCAACCGCGGCTCCCGCCACAAGGGCCGCCCGCAGCTCCGGCGAGAGGCTCACCGGATCCGAGCAGGCCGTGAGCAGACCCGCGAGGCCCACCGCAGGGCCCCCCGCCAGAGCCGCGAGGCCCAGGGCCGCGAGGCCGAAGCCCGCATCCAGCAGGCCGCCCAACAGGATCCGCGCGTCATCCAGACCCCAGGCCAGGAAGTCGAGCACACCGGCGGGCACCAGCAGCAGGACCAGCACCAGCACGGAGGAGACCCGCAGCACGATGGGAAGGCTCGGCACCACGCCTGACGGGCGCTGCCAAGCCACCAGGCCCCACACCAACACCAGCCCAGACAGCAGGGCCGCACAGGGTGAGGCCAGCACCGCCACCAGCCACAGCAGCGGGGCGGCCACCATCAGCACCCGGGGTGCGCGACCGCTGGGCCTGTCGCTGTCCGGTAGGCTGGGGCCCGCCAGGGCCAAGATGGTCAGAGGCACGGCCAGGCGCCACAGCAGCGGGATCTCACCGGGCTCGAGCAGCAGCAGCATGGGAGCGCTGCCCAGTGGCCCGCACAGCCCACCAGCCGCTGCGGCCAAGGTCAGCCGAGCCAGCCCACGGGGTGAGCGACCCGGCGTCGAGGCGAGGATCACGGGCAGAGCACCGAAGGCCGCCCCACCCAGGAAGGCCCCCAGCAGCGGTGCACCGAAGCCTCCGACGCCACCGAGGCGACGCAGGCCCAGCCCGAGCATGCCCCAGCCCACAAGCAGCAGCAGCGTATCCACCGGCCACGCCGAGACCCACAGGGCGGGTGCTGTGGGATCGATCACCCCCAGCACCACCGCCGTCACCAGGCTGCCCAGCGCCACCGCCGCTGCGGCCTGGCCGCCCCAGCGCGGAAGCCACCCGAGGCTGCCGCAGGCAAGCGCCAGGGCGCCGAAGACCGCGGCGTTGCGGATGGCTTCGTCCATGGAAGGGCTAGGCCTCGAGGCGCTCCTGGATCTCGGTCAAGCACTCGACCGGATCGGCGGTGAAGAGTAGCAGGCCACGCCAGACCCACTTCTGCCAGAGGAAGTCGTTCATGGGACCGCTGGCCACGGCCATGTGGCAGCGGGGCAGCTCCCCGCCGTAGGCGTCGGTGAGGTCTTCCCACAGGCGATCGAACTCCTCCTCGTCGGGACGCAGCCCCACGAAGAGCACCACGTTGTCGCGGAAGAAGGAGCGCATACTGCGCCGCACCTCGGGACCGAAGCGCCGGTCGCTGTGGTCGAGGCTGGTGATCAGCATGGAGCGCGGCTCGTCGAAGCCGCCCCGCACCTTCAGCATCACACCGGCATCAGCGCTGGGCTCGGGGATGGGCTGGCCGCGCCTGACCACCTGCAGCTCCCGGTCTGTGTCGCTGGCTGCTCGCTCGAGCAGATCGTCCCAGGCGGTGGAGAGGATCACGGGGAAGCGTCCCACTGCGATGCGGTGAGCCTCGGTGGGGGCCACGCCCTCGCAGCCCACCAGCCCGCGCAGCTCGCGGATCAGCTGGGTGCGGCCGTTGGCGTCCTCGAAGGCCACCGCGCCCTTTTCGACAGAGGGCATCTCCGGGCGGGTCTTGGAGCCCATCAGACGCCGGGGACGCTTCCAGCCGAGCTTGCGGGCCAGGGCCGCGGCCTTGGGGTACTTCTGGCCGGCCAACACAGCGGCTTCGTGGCTGGCTCGGCTGCCGAGGACCAGCACACAGCGGCCTTCGCGGACCGCGTCGATCACCTCGATCGGGAGGCTCATGGCTGCTCCCTGCAGGCTTCCACGGCGGCAGCCAGGCCCTCACGGTCTCGGTAGACGCCGCCCAGCTGAGCCACCGTGAGCGCGGCCACCCGAGCTCCCAGTCGCCCACAGCGGGCCGCGGACCAGTCGTTGACGAAGCCGTAGAGGAACCCGGCCGCGTATGCGTCGCCAGCGCCGGTGGTGTCCACGGGGGCCACGCGGTGGATGCCGATGGGAGTGAGCACACCGCGGTGCTTGACCAGGCTGCCACGGGCGCCCAGCTTGACCACGGTGGTCTCCACGGTGTCGGCCACCTCGTGGACGGCTCGCTCGGCCTCGGCGCCGCCACACAGGGCCGCCGCTTCCTCGTGGTTCATGAAGGCGATGGAGGCGTACTCCCTGAGGATGCGCCAGACGTCGTCACGGATGGCGGCCACCACGAAGGGATCGGCCACGTCGAGGCTGATCTGCACTCCGGCCTTGCGAGCCACGTCGAGGGCCTGGAAGGCGGTGGTGCGGATGGGCCCCTCGAGGAAGGCGTAGCCGGTGACGTGGAAGACCTTGGAGCGACGGATGTGGGTCTCGAGCTCGCCGAGGTCGGCGAGCAGCGGCGCCGCGCCGAGGTCGACGATCATGGTGCGCTCGCTGTCGGACTTCGAGACCAGCGCCAGGCACTTGCCGGAGGGGTGGTCGGGGGTGACCGCCAAGGCGTGGACGCCGCAGGCTTCGTCGAGGGAGGCGCCATAGCGGCGGCCCAGCTCGTCGTCACCCACCTGACCGCGGAACACGGTGCGGGCGCCCAGCAGGCCCATGCCCGCGATGGTGTTGGCCGCTGAGCCGCCGGCGTGGACCTGCATGCTCGGGTGCCGGAACCGATGGAACGCGGTCTCCCACTCGGCGTGGGGCACTGGGTGCATGATGCCGCGCTGGTAGGGGGTGTCCAGCAGGGCCTCGTCCTCGATGGTGACGAGGGTATCCACCAGGGCATTGCCCAGGCCTGCGACGTCGAAGTGGGGCGCGCTGTGGGACATGATCTCTCCTGGGTCCGCGAGGCCGGGAACCTAGCTTCCCGCGCCCCCCACCGCCAGCACGGTGGAGCGTAGCGAGGACCGCTGGACGGCGTGGTCGGGCCGGCGTACGCTCCAGGGGTCCCCGCACCCCACCATCGCTCCGGAGTCACCATGACACGCCCGCTTCCCGTGCTCTTGATCCTCGCCCTGGTACTCGGCTGCGGTGAGCCCAAAGAGGACGACACCGACACCCCCGAGGGTGACACCGACACCGACACCGATGCGGACTCCGATACCGACGCCGATGCCGACGGCGACACGGACGCCGATGCCGATGGGGACACCGACGCAGACGCGGACACAGACACCGACGCCGACACCGACGTCGTCTACCCCACCACCGACGCCCACATGATCAACGGAGAGATCACCTGGTCCCTGGTCTTCGACGAGGACGCCCAGGGTGCCGGCTACTCCGACTGCGACTACACCCGCAGCTACAGCGGCCTGCAGTTCCTCGATCAGCCTTGGCTGTGCCCCGACTGCACCCACCAGGTCTCGGGCACCGCCAGCATGACCGCGGGCTTCGAGGACTGCTACGAGCCGGTGTTCGGCGGCACCCAGGACCGCACGGAGTACTGGGGCATCACCTGGCCCGAAGGCGACAACGGCGAGGCCGTCTTCTACCGCGGTGCCACGGAAAACTACGGCATCGGAGAGCTGACCACCTTCGAGGCCGCCGGTATGGACGTGCCCTTCGACATGACCTGGGAGGCCACCTACGCCCTGAGTGATCTGGGCCTGTCCGACCCCGGCGAGCTCACCCTCACCGCCGTGGGCACCGCCAACCTGAGCGTCTCCGACAGCGTGGGGCTGGACGACATCCGCCAGCCTCGACCGGGTCCCTACGCCTGCGGCTGGCCCACCGACAACCCCGGCACCCTCGAGACCGACTGGGTGATGGAGCAGGACGCCACCCTGCCCACCGCGTGGCTCGAGGACCAGTGCGGAGAGCTGGTGGACCTGTGGGACTTCTACGGCCGCTACATCGTGCTGGACTCCACCCAGAGCGACTGCGGCTATTGCCTGCTGATGGCCGAAGCCGCCCCCGAGTTCCTGGCCGACATGGAGGACCAGGGTGTGCCCGTCGTGTTCATCTCCATGCTGGGTGACGGCCTGTCCAACGTCATCGGCGAGCCCGATGACGGCACCTACAGCGACTACGAGAGCGCCTACGGCGGCGCCGATCCCCTGCTCAGGGACAGGGGCTACGGCTACGCGATGTTCGGCGGCTACCTGGGCGACGCGCTGGGCTACCCCGCCTGGGCCATCGTGCGCCCAGACATGACCGTGATGACGGTGGAGACCGGCTTCTCCGACTGGAGCGAGATGGCCGAGCTGATCCTGGCGGACTGGGAGGGCTAGCCCTCGCTGTCGAGCCCCGCCAACAGGTCCGGCGAGGGCTCGCCGTCGCGCACGAAGCCCATGGCCGCAGAGTTCAGGCAGTAGCGCATCCCCGTGGGCCGAGGGCCGTCGGGGAAGACGTGGCCCAGGTGGGCGTCGCAGCGGGCACAGGAGATCTCGGTGCGCACCATCCCGTGGCTGCTGTCACGCCGCTCGACGATGTGCTCCGAGGCCACCGGACCCGTGAAGCTGGGCCAGCCGGTGCCCGACTCGAACTTGTCGTCACTCGTGAACAGCGGCAGACCGCAGACCGCACAGGTGTAGGTGCCCTCCTGATCGTTGTGCAGCAGCTTGCCGCAGAAGGGGGGCTCGGTGCCGGCGCGCTGGGTGACCCGGTAGGCCTCGGGCTCGAGCCGAGAGGCCAGGCGCTGCACCTGGTGATCGGACAGGGGCGTCACGTCATGCCCCGCGGATGAGATGCTGCGTTCCACTGTCACGTCCTCTCGCGGAGACTCCACCTTCCGAAGCTCGACATCCCGTGCCGCTCGATCCACCGCCACCGCCGCCAACGTGCTGGCGACCATGATCACGGGAGCGTAGCGGGCGAAGGTGCTGAACACCGGGGAACCTCCACGCACTGAGGATGCACCCCGCACAGGTGGGTAGCTTCGGGAACCGTCGCACCGGTAGGAACCCTCACAGCGAGCACCCTCCGCGCCCAGCCCCACAGAGCGCTGGTGTCCACGCTGGCTTGCCGATATGCTCGCACGAACGAGGCTTGTCAGGTGGGTGGCGCCCGAGGCGGACCCCAAGGCAGCCCGGGAGATGCCCGTGAAGCACCCATTCTTCTCTCCGACCTTGCTCACCCTGTTCGCCGTGGGCGCCTGCCAGCAGGCCGCTCCCGAGTGTCCGACCGACACCCAGATCGAGGCGGACACCGACAGCGACACCGACACCGACACCGACACCGACACCGACACCGACGCGGACGCCGACGCCGACGCTGACTCCGATGCCGACACCGACACCGGCACGGGGGTCGAGAACACCGCCCCCAGCCTCGGCTCGGCCCGGGTCCAGGGTCCGGGTTGCGAGATGACGCTGACCTCCACCATGGAGCTGCTCTGCGTGATCGCCAGCTCTCACGAAGATGCCGACGGCGACACGGTCTACTACGGCTTCGACTGGCTCGTGGACGGCGAGGACGCGGGCGTGAAGCTGCCCAACATCGATCCGGATCTCACCAGCCCCGGTGAGGAGTGGACCTGCACCGTCACCCCCTTCGACGGTACGGACTTCGGGGAGCCGGTCTCGGCCAGCGGGACGATCCTGGGGTGCTCATCCCTGGAGTTCTCCGGAGGGGACGACGGCGTGGTGATCCCGGGCGTCGCGGGGATCGATCTGGGAGCCGAGCTGACCGTGGAGGCCTGGGTGCGCTGGGGCGGGAGCACCGACGCGGCTTGGCAGACCATTGCCAGCCAGGGCTGGGGAGACGAGGAGGAGATCGGAGGCTGGTCGCTGGCGCTGACCACCGCCACGAGCACAGGCTGCGGTGGTGCGGTCACACGGACGGGGCAGGTGGTCGCCCAGGTGGCCGGGGGGCCGTGCTCGGCCAGCACTTCGACGCTGACGGTGGGCGACTGGACCCACGTGGCCGCGGTGCTCGACAGCGGAGAGTGGACAATCTGGATCGACGGCACAAACGACACCCGGGTGGGCAACACCGAGCTGGTCAGCGTACTGTCCAGCCAGCCCATGCGGGTGGGTACCACGCCCTACGGGAGCAGCCCCTGGGGATTCATCGGCAACATCGACGAGGTCCGGCTGTTGACCACGGTGTTCTACGAGGGTTCGTTCCACCCCAACGCCCACCCGCTACCGGAGACGGGCACCGTGGGCCTGTGGCACATGGACGATGGTGAGGGAGAAACCGTCCCGGACACCACCGTCAACAGCTACCACGGCACCATCGAGGGCGCGGCGTGGTCCACCGCCTCGAGCTGCGACACCTAGGCCGCTAGCCCACGCAGTCTTCGTCGTCGTCGTCGATGGCGTCGTCGCAGTCGTTGTCGATGCCGTCGTCGCAGATCTCTTCGGCGTCGGGGTTGACCTCTGCGTTGTCGTCATCGCAGTCGTCGTCGACGGACCATCCGTCGCCGTCGGAGTCCTGGGCGAGGTAGCCGGTATCGGGAACGCCGTAGACGGGGGTGGGCTTCTCGAAACAGCCCAGCGTGAGTCCCGCCGCGAGGGCGCAGCTCTTCAACAGGATGCGCTTCATCTCTCCTCCGGGTGCCCAGGACATTCTGCCATGAACCGGAGCAGCCGGCTATCCGCGAAAGCCGCCGCTAGTACGGCCCGCTGGTGCCGTCGTCGCACTCGTAGCTGCCCACACCGTGGGCGTCCCACTCGTACCAGCAGGTCAGGGTGCTGCCGTCGGCGGCCTCGCCCACCACCTCGCCCTCGCCGCTGCCGTCGTAGTGGAGCAGCCACCAGATGTGCATGACCTCCCACTCTCCGCCGTCGGGGAGCCGATCGAAGCTGTACTCCCGGGTGCCGTCCAGGCTGCGAACGTAGCCGCCGTCCTCGCTGCCACCGTCGTAGAGCAGGTGGAAGCTGGCCTGGCGGGTGCCGTCGCCGGGCTCGAGCACAGCGTACCAGCTCTCGCCGTCGTGGCCGGCGTAGTCCAGCTCGGCGCTGTGGTCGTCGCGCCAGGTGGCGGTGACGTCGAACTCGCTGGCGGTGCTGGTGACCAGGCCTTGGACCGTGCGAGCATCCGAGATGGTCGCATGGGTGGTGACGGAGTCGCCGCCCGCAGTCTCCACGCGGATCAGGTCGCAGCCACAGCGTGCCTCGACCACCTCGCTGTGCTCGACCACACCGAGCACATCCTCCACCTCCCGCTCCCAGCGTATGGCGTAGTCCCCGCTGGCCTTCAGCTCACCCCCACCCACGGCCGTGGATGACCGCAGGAAGTATCCCTCGGCGTAGCGCGTGGTGTTCCAGAACACGCCGCCGTGCCGATCCCAGACACCGCTCGACGCATCGATCCACGGCTCGTCGCGGTCGTAGGCGTAGCTTCCCGCCCCACCCGCACGGGCCAGGTGCCGCATCGCATCGCCGAACCAGCCGTCGATGTCGTAGGGACAGGCCGGCTCCACCGGCCCACCGCAGCCCAGGAGCAGCAGGAGGATCAGCACGTGCCCATGATAGCCGGGACGTCGGTGGCCCCGACCGCCTCCAGGCGTGTCCAGTCGCTGTCGTCGAGCTCGAAGGCCCGCTGAGGCGGCAGATCCGGGTGGCCCCGCCCGCCTCCAGGCGGGTCCAGTCGCTGTCGGCG
>CAZHIK010000412.1:0-7979 GCA_964532635.1 uncultured Enterobacterales bacterium | reverse complement strand
TGAAGAAGTTCACGTTGTCGCCGACCTTGCCGTACATCATCAGGCGGGCGCGACGGATGTAGGGATCGATGCCGAAGCCGTCTTCGGTGGTGCCGTGCTGCATCAGGTGGAGCTGGGGCTGCAGCAGGAAGCCGAGCTTCATGGTGGCCATGTCGCTCTCGTGGACGGTGACCAGAGCACTCGCCGGGGTGGCGGCCAGGGTGAGACAGAGGGTGCCGGCCACACCGAGAGCGTGGAGGGTCGTACGCTTCATGTAGGACTCCAGTTCCCGGCTGGGGTTGGGCCGGAACGGACTAGGGGATTTCGAGTCTGCGGAGAGGTGCTATTCCGCGACGTCTCCACGTTCGACCTTTTCTTTGGCCGTGACAGCCTGATCGACGTCATGGTCCGGATCCACGTCGATCTGCCCGCGGCTCATCGTGCCATCGCCCTTGGCGCCGTCCTTGAAGCCCTTGATGCCTTCGCCCAGCGCTTTTCCGATCTGGGGGAGCTTGCCCACACCGAAGAAGATCAACACGATCACGAGGATGATCAGCAGCTCGGGCACGCCGATGGTCGGAAGCAGGGGAAGCATCGACACGGGACCTCCCGGCGGCCCTGGCAATGGGGCCGCGAAGGCGCCAGCCTATCGCATCACGGGGTCGGACGCATCCAGGCTGGCGCTCCGCCGCGGAACCTCGCGCGGTCGCCGATATCCGCGACACCCCGTGGGGCATGATCTACGCCGGGTTTTTCTGTAATTTTCCTCACGTCGGTTGATGCGCGCGCGAGGGCGGCGATAGGGGGCTCGCCCTGTTCGATCGGGGGTCGTCCAAGCGTGGGCGGCTCTCTATCCCGGTGAGAGGAATCACCAGGAGTAAAGGCTGATATGGACATCTCTCTCTCTGGCAGAGGCATCCGCCTGAGCCGAGCCGGGACCCCGGACACGATCCAGGGTCTGCCGGCTCCCCCAACGGTACGGCTTCCACTCCGGCAGAGCTCCGGTTCACCCTGCATCGCGGTCGTCGAGAAGGGTGACGAGGTCGAGCTCGGCCAGCTGGTAGCCGAAGGTCCCGCACCCCTCCACGCCCCCATCGGTGGTCGTGTGGTGGGGTTCGAGGAGCTCCCAGCGCCCGACGGCAACCCGGTGACCGCGCTGGTCATCGAGGCCAACGAGGGCGCGGGTGAGGTCCGCTTCGAGGCCGACGGAATCCCGCTACGTCGCGAGCCCGAGCAGCTGCTCGAGCGCATCCGCGCGGCCGGGATCGTCCAGGCCGGTCGCGAGAGCTTGCCGCTGGCCGACATGATCCAGGAAGCCATGGAGCCTCGGGGGCACCTGGCCGCTACCGGCGCGGCGCTGTCACGTCCGGTCAAGCACCTGGTGGTCCGCTGCCTGGATGTCGATCCTTTCCTGGTCAACCTGGCGGCGGTGGCCGCAGGCCTGACCGAGGACGCCTCCGAGCTGGACCTGGCGCTGCGAGTGCTGCTGCACATCACCAACGCCGAGCAGGTCCACATCGTGCTGGGCAAGGGCCAGGAGCCCACCGCGGTCCTCGCGCTCGCCAACGAGCAGGACTGGAACGTCCTCAGGGTCGACCCCGCTGTCTGGCCTGCGGCGTCGGACGCTCTGCTCGCCGCCGCCGCTTCCGGGATGGAGCCGGATGTAGCCTGGCGCCGGGTCGATGAGTCCGGCACCTTGGTGCTCGACATCGACGTGGTGCTCCAGGTGGTGGCCGCGGTCCGCGACGGTCGCCCGGTGCTCGACCGGGTCATCACCGTCACCCGCGGCCAGCAGGTCAAGGCTCTGCGGGTCGCCATCGGCACCTCCTTCGAGGAGATCGCCCGCACCGCTGGCCACGACGGTGTGTACGGCAAGGTGATCTTCGGGGGGCCGCTGCAGGGCTTGGCTCACCACACCACCGACCACCCCATCTCCAAGGCCATGCCCGGCCTCACGCTGCAGGATCAGGCCGAGGTGGTCCACGACCACAACGAGCCGTGCATCTCCTGCGGCCTGTGCGCCATGGCCTGCCCGATGCGCCTCATCCCCGGCATGCTCAGCCGCTACTGCGAGTACGGCCACTGGGACGACGCTGAAAACGCCCACCTCTTCACCTGCATCGAGTGCGGCTGCTGCGCGTATGTCTGCCCGGCCGGTCGCTCCATGGTCCAGTTCATGGTGCAGGGCAAGAACGAGGTTCTCGCCAGGAGGACGGCCTGATGGCACACAAGTACCTGACCGTCTCCATGTCCCCCCACGTCCGCAAGGGTCGGACGATCAAGGGGATGATCGCCACCACCATCATCGCCCTCACCCCCGCGCTGCTCTGGGGCTTCTTCCAGTTCGGATTCAAAGCGGTGCTGCTGGTCGCTCTCGGCGTCGCCGGGGCCGTGGGCACGGAAGCTGCCCTCTGCGCCATCCGCAAGCAGCCCATCACCATCGGCGACTACCACGCGGTCCTCGTAGGCCTCACCTTGGCCCTGCTGGTCCCCGCGGGTGCCCCCTGGTGGCTGGTGCTGGTGGGCGCGGTGACCGCCATCCTGGTGGGCAAGGCGCCCTTCGGCCCCCTGGGCGGCGCCCCCATCAACCCGGCGCTGGTGGGCCTGCTCATCGTGGCCATCTCCTGGCCGGGTGAGCTGGCCAGCTACGACTTCCCCACCACGGCCCCCGAGATCTTCGACGCGGCCGATATCGCGCCGGCAGAGTCTCCCGTCGACGCGGTCACCATCGACCCGTCGGACGCCGGCGAGTACTGCCCCTTCATGCTGTTCAGCGGCTTCCAGACCGGCACCATCGGCGCCATCTCGCCGCTGCTGCTGCTGCTCGGCGGGCTGTTCCTCATCGTCCAACGGGTGGGCCGCTGGCAGGGGCCGGTGGGCTTCTTGCTGGGGCTTGGGCTGGCGGGTGCCATCATGCACGGCATCGACCCGGGGGCCTTCCCCTCGGGGTCCTTCCAGCTGTTCACCGGGATGGCGTTCTTCGGCGCGTTCTTCCTGTGCAACGAGTGGTCATCCACCCCGGTCACACCATGGGGGCTGTTCCTCTTCGGCCTCGGAGCGGGTGTCTTGGCGTTGATCTTCCGGGTCACCGGCGGACTGGAGTTCGGTCGCGTGGCCTTCGCCATCGGCTTCATGTCACTGCTCACCCCGTTGCTCGATCGCATCCCACTCACCCCGTTCGGCAAGGGGGTGCACCATGCGTGATCAGATCTGGTTCATGGTCCTGGTCCTGGCCGTCATCGCGGGTATCGCAGGCGCGGCCTTGTCGGGAGTCAAGGGTCTCACAGACCCGGTCATCGAGAACTTCACCCTCGAGCAGAAGGTCAAGCCCAGCCTCGAGAAGTTCTTCGGTCCCATCGGCATCGACAACGACTACATCGCCGACCGCGTCAAGCTCGAGCTCGGCAAGGACGAGCTGGGCCGGATGCAGCGGCTCACGGTCTTCAAGGGCAAGAAGGGCGGTGCCGTCACCGCAGTGGCCCTGCAGACCTCGGCCCCCGGCTACGGTGGCGACCTCTCCGTGCTCACCGCCTTCGACATCGCTGGTGGCGCCCTGCTGGGTGTCAAGACCCTCGACCAGAAGGAGACCGTGGGCCTCGGCTCCCGCGTCGCCGACGACACCGAGCCCTTCATCCAGCAGTTCACCAGCATGTCCTACGACAAGGGCATCGCGCTGTCCTCCGGCGGCGGCGAGGTCGACGCGATCTCCGGCGCCACCATCTCTTCCGCAGCCTTCGTTGAGGCTGTCAACAAGGCGGTCACGCTCCTGAACGAGCGCAACGCCGAGATCATGGGGGAGTAGTCATGGCCAAGCGAACCCTTCTCCAAGAGTTCACCAAGGGCCTGTGGGAGATGATCCCACCCTTCCGCCTCGTGCTGGGCCTCTGCCCGGTGCTGGCGGTCACCAAGTCGCTCGAAGGCGGCTGGGGCATGGGCATCGCCACCACCTTCGTGCTGGTCTGCTCCAACCTCATCGTCTCCCTGCTGCGGCCGATCATCCCGCCCAAGGTCCGGGTGCCTGTCTTCATCGTCATCATCGCCACCTTCGTGGTCATCACGGAGCTGGTCATGAAGGCCTACACCCCGGCACTGTCCGCTTCGCTGGGGGTGTTCATCCCGCTGATCGTGGTCAACTGCATCATCCTGGGCCGGGCTGAAGCCTTCGCGTCCAAGAACGGTGTGGCGGCCTCGCTGGCCGACGGCCTGGGCATCGGCCTGGGCTTCACCATGGCGCTCGCTCTGCTCGGGGGCATCCGCGAGCTGGTGGGCACCGGGGCCCTGACCATCTTCTCGCAGGCCAACCTGGGTGTTCAGATCATCCCGCTGCCCGAAGGGACCGAGTTCCTCTTCAAGTTCATGGTCGATCCGCCGGGCGCCTTCGTGATGCTGGGCGTGATGCTGATGCTCATGAACGTCATCAACGAACGCCAGGCCAAGGCCGCGTAGGGAGGCACCATGACCGCGTACCTGCTCCTGATCGTCTCGGCCATCCTGGTCAACAACATCCTGCTGGCGCAGTTCCTCGGGAACTGTCCCTTCCTGGGCACCTCCAACAAGATGAGCACGGCCACGGGCATGGCGATGGCCGTCACCTTCGTGATGACCTTCGCCGGGGCCATCACCTGGCTCGTCCAGCGCTACCTGCTCATCCCCTACGAGCTCGAGTACCTGCAGACCATCGCCTTCATCCTGGTGATCGCCTCGCTGGTGCAGCTGGTGGAGATCGTGCTCCAGAAGATGGCGCCGGCCCTGTACCAGGCCCTGGGCATCTTCCTGCCCCTCATCACCACCAACTGCGCGGTGCTGGGTGTGGCCATCATCAACATCCAGAAGAACTACGACATGATGGAGACCCTGGTCCACTCCTTCGCCTCCGCGATGGGCTTCGGTCTCGCACTCGTCCTCTTCGCCGGCATCCGTGAGCGCTTCGTGCTCACCCGGATGCCCAAGGTCCTCCAGGGCACGGCCAGCGGTCTGATCGTCGCCGGGCTCATGGCGCTCATCTTCCAGGGCTTCAAGGGCCTCTTCTAGCGGGAGTCACCAATGATCGAAGCGGCACTCGTTATCGGCGGAATCGGCGCGGTCGCGGCAGCTGGCCTCGGCGTCGCGTCCAAGGTCTTCGCCGTCTACGTCGACCCCAAGGTCACCGAGCTGTTGGACGTGCTCCCCGGCGCCAACTGCGGCGGCTGCGGCTACGCCGGCTGCACCGCGGGAGCGGAAGCCCTCGCCAAGGGCAAGGCTGCGGCCACCATGTGCGTCGCCGGCGGCGACGACGTGGCCGAAGCCATCGCGGCCATCATGGGCCTGACCGTCGTCAAGGGCGGCGAGGTCTCCATGGCCGAGCTCGGCTGCAAGTACGGCATGGACGAAGCTCACATCCACTTCCACTACGACGGTGTGCCCGACTGCCGGGCCGCCCACCTGGTGGCCGGTGGAGGCAAGCAGTGCACCATGGGCTGCCTGGCACTGGGCACCTGCGCCAGGGCCTGTCCCTTCGGCGCCATCGAACGGGGCCCCGACGGGCGCCCGGTGGTGATCGAGTCCAAGTGCACCGCCTGCGGCAACTGCGAGCGCGTCTGTCCCAAGGGCATCATCCGCGTGAACAAGCCCAGCCGGCGCTTCACCCACGTGCAGACCACCGACGACTGCGTGGCACCCTGCCAGGCCACCTGCCCTGCGCAGATCGACATCCCGTCGTACATCGCGGCCATCGGCCGGGGCGACTACCTCGATGCCCTGCGCATCATCAAGGAGTACAACCCCCTGCCGCTCACCTGCGGTCGCGTCTGCCCCCACGTCTGCGAGTCGGCCTGCCGGCGCCAGCACGTCGACGAAGAGATCAACATCAACCACCTCAAGCGCTGGGCGGCCGACTACGAGATGTACGTGGTCAAGGACCACGTGCTGCCTCCCAAGGCCCCGCCCACTGGCAAGAAGATCTTCATCGTCGGTGGCGGCCCCTCCGGCCTCACCGCGGCCTACTACCTGGCTCGCTTGGGCCACGAGGTGAAGGTCATCGAGATGATGCCCAAGGCTGGCGGCATGCTGCGCTACGGCATCCCCGAGTATCGCCTGCCCAAGCACATCCTCGACTTCGAGATCGAGGGCATCACCAAGCTGGGCGTCGAGCTCGAGTGCGGCAAGAAGCTCGGTGTCGACTACCAGCTGGCCGACATCTACGAAGAGTACGACGCGGTCTACCTGGCCCTGGGTGCCTGGGACTCCCGCCGGATGCGAGTGCCTGGTGAGATGGACTTCCCCGAGGTGGCTTCCGGCACCGAGTTCCTCATCAAGCGCGGCCTGGACGAAGAGACCCCGGTCGGCAAGAACGTCGTGGTCGTCGGTGGCGGCAACACCGCCATGGACGTGGCCCGCACCTCCTGGCGCCTGGGCGCCGAGAACGTCTACCTCATCTACCGGCGCTCCCGTAAGGAGATGCCGGCCAACGACATCGAGGTTCACGAGGGCGACAAGGAAGGCATCATCTACAAGTTCCTCAACAACCCCACCAAGATCATGGGGGAGGACGGCCACCTCACGCAGATGGAGGTCATCAAGATGGCGCTGGGCGAGCCCGATGCTTCGGGTCGCCGTCGGCCGGTGCCCCAGGAAGGCTCCGAGTACAACATCGACGTCACCAACGTCTTCGCCGCCATCGGCCAGTCTCCCAACCTCACCAGCCTGGACGACGACGACGTGGGCGAGCGCATCGAGCGCACCCGCTGGAACTCGGTCCTGGTGGACGAGAGCGTCGGCACCACCTCGATGCCCGGCGTGTTCTCCGGCGGCGACGGCGCCCGCGGCGCGGCCACCGCTGTGGAAGGCATCCGCGACGGTCGCCTGGCCGCCTCGGGCATCCACATGATGCTCACCGGCGACGAGGTCGCCGTGCCCCCCAACTGGCTGTCCCGGCCCCCCAAGCTGCCCGGCATCGACGAGGGTGTGGAGATCACCAAGGGCGAGCGCGTCCACATGCGCGAGCTCACCGTCGAGCAGCGAGCCAACAACTTCGAGGAGGTCGAGATCGGCCTCACGGAAGAGATGGCCAAGCGCGAGGCCGACCGCTGCCTGCAGTGCGGCCTGGTCTGCTACCGCGGCTTCCGGACCAAGGAGTCATGATGCGCGCGCTCACGCTGATGTTGGTCGCCCTGTGCGGCCTGCTGTTCACCGCCTGCTACGACCACGCCGAACCGGTGGCTCGGGATCCCGAGCCGGTAGCCCAGTCCGGCGACGGCCCGCTGCTCGACCGCGTTCCCGGTGAGCAGGGTCCGGTGGTCTTCGATCACGCTGGCCACATGGGCTACGGCTTCGCCTGCACCGACTGCCACCACACCACGGCGGCGGGCGGCTTCCCCACCGGAGGCTGCGTCGAGTGCCACGCTGTGCCGGCAGACGACGATCCGGCCCACGGCGGCCCCGACGACAACATGGTGCTGATCGGCGACACCCAGGACACCGCCGAGCTCCCCGGCGTGCCCTTCAACCACTACACCCACGGCTCGAGCCTAGGCTACAAGCTCGCCTGCGACAGCTGCCACCACCTCGGCGGCAACATCGGCTGCGACACCTGCCACGGTGAAGTGGCCAAGCAGCAGGGCGGCAACGTCGTGCCCAAGCACAAGCGGGCCATGCACCTGCAGTGCCAGGGCTGCCACGACGCCCTGGTGGCCAACGATCCCAGCTCCATCGCTCCGGTGGACTGCGACACCTGCCACAGCGAGCGCGAGCTGGAGCGGCTCGATGGTGCCCTGACCTTCGAGCGCGCCTCGCACCTGTCCTGCATCAGCTGCCACCGCGAGGTCAAGGCCGACAAGCCCGGCGCACCCACAACCTGCGCTGCCTGCCACGTGGCCGACGCCGAAGCGGCCCCGCCGCCGGCGCCCGAAGCCGAGGAAGCCGAGGAGCCCTGCGAGACCGAAGACTGCGTGCCGCCCGAGGGCGACGAAGCCGCCGAGGGAGAAGAGGCTGCCCAAGCTGACGAAGCCGCCGAAGCAGAAGAG
>CAZHIK010000411.1:0-7983 GCA_964532635.1 uncultured Enterobacterales bacterium | reverse complement strand
AGGGCTCTTGCGGGGCGTTCGCTCCCAACTCCTCCATCGCAGCCGAGCCCATGCGGCGGGCATGGTCGTGGTGTTGCGGCGTGATGGGGCGGCCCTGGGTGTCGAAGCTGGGATCGGGGATGGCGCGGAAGCTGGAGGCGACCTCGGACTCCCGGACCCGCAATGCGGAGCTGTCCTCTCCGACCACCCGTCCATCCAGGGGGCTGCGTGAGGGAGTGCCATGCTGGAGCTTGGTGACGATGGGAGGGAGGGCGTGCTCGGCCCAATCGTGCAGGCCTTCGTCGGTGGCCATGCGGGAGAGATCCCGGCAGACCTCGACCACCCGTGCAGCCGAAGGACGCTCGGTGTGCTCGTAGTCCAGCATGGCGATGAGCAGGCTCTCGAGGTTCTTGGCCAGCTTGCCACCGAGGCCACGCATGGCGCGCAGGAACGACAGACGATCGCGCACGAAGCCGGCGTGGCGGTCCGGGCGTCCTTTGGCCTTGCCCAGGCGCTCCAGGGCCAGGATCTCGTAGAAGGTGGCCCCCAGGGAGTAGACGTCGCTGGCGGGTGTCTCGGGCTCGAAGAACAGGCGCTCCGGTGGCATGTAGTCCACCGAACCGAACTGCAGGTCGGCGGTGCTCGACTCGCGCGACTCGAAGTCGGCCCGAGCGACACCGAAATCCAGCACCTTGACCAGACCGCCGTCGTCCACCATCACATTGCTGGGCTTGATGTCACGGTGGATCACCCGCAGCGGCTTCTCGCCAGCGTAGGGGGGACGATTGTAGGCGGCGTCCAGGGCGCCGGCCACCGATGCTGCGATCTGCACTGCGGCGCGCATGGGCAGAGCGCCACCGGTCTCGCGGAGGTGATCGGCGATGTGCTTGAGGTCGGCCGCCTCGAGGTACTCCATGATGACCGCGGTGCGGCCGTCGATGGCGGTCAGGTCGACGACGTCGACGATGTTGCGGTGGCGAAGCCAGCCGAGGAGCCTGGCCTCGTCTCGGATGCGCCGCGTGACCTCCTCGCTCTCGGACCAGCGGCGGTGCAGCAGCTTGATGGCCACCAGGCGGGAGAAGCCGTCCGTGTGGACTTCCTTGGCCAGGTACACGCTGCCGAAGGTGCCCGATGCGATCTCGCGCAGGAAGTGAAACCGTCGGTTGCTCTCTCGCGTCAAGGCAGACAACCCCAGTGACAGGACAAGGTCGAGGCTATCACGAAGGGGGCTCCGAGGGTGAGCCGAGGTCTACGGTGACCTGTGCGCCTTCGTCGTCGCTGATCCAGAGTCTCCCCCAGCGACCCTCGAGCAGCCGGTGAACCAGCTGGAAGAGGCCATCGGCCGCGCCGAGATCGCCGGTCAGCGGCCAATGCTCGGCTGGGGTCTGATCGGCGGAGCGCTCTCGACCTGCGGGGGTGAGCCAGGCCAGCGGGTGGACCGCGGTGTCGGGGCTCTCGAGCAACAGGAACACCGCGCCCTCGCCCGGGGCGCGCAGAGCGCTCGCACGGTCGAGTCGGTACAGGTCGCGGGCGGAGCCGAAGTCGACCCGGCTGTCGGCGCCCCCCACCAGTGCCGCAGGGCAGCGCCCCTCAGTCACCGCCCAACAGCCCTCGACCAGGGCGCCCAGACCCGCTGCGGCCTGGCCGGCCACGGTGCCGTTCCAGCCGCGGACTCGAAGGTTGATGGAGATATGGGACAGCACGAGGTTGGGCAGGGTGAGCAGTGGCAGCAGGGGAGGGTAGAGTTCGCGCCCTCGGGTGGACAGGGCGGTGGGATGCAACCGACCCGCGCGCTCGGAGGCCGCCAGAGACGGCTCGGACGCGCCGCTGTCCGGCGGCTCCCGACCGATGCCCAGGAACAGTCCCAGCTCGTCGCGATCGCCGTCCCAGGTTCCCAGGGCCGCACCCGCGGCGGGCAGGGCGAGCTGCGCCGCGCGGGACAGCAGCTTGCGGTCCTTGCGTCGGAGCAGCCAGGGCTTCAGGTCCACCCGGTCCACGACAGCGGCGAGGTCGCTGGGTAGGAGCGCCAGTTCCGGGCTCGGAGCGACAGCGCTTCGACCCCGGGCGAGGGCGGAGGAGACATCCTGGACGCTGCAACCCAGGGGCGTGACCAGGCCGAGCCCGGTGACGGCCACCGTCATGGCGCGCCACCCACCAGGATGGAGGCGTTGTTGCCGCCGAAGCCGAAGGCGTTGGACAGAGCGACCCGCACAGGGGCGCGCACGGAGTGGTGGGCCACGTGCCGCAGTTTGCAGTCGGGATCGGGGTTGTCGAGGTTGCGTGTTGGGGGCGCGACGTCGTCGCGCACCGCCAGCAGACAGAACAACAGCTCGAGGGCACCGCAGGCTGCCACCGTGTGGCCGGTCATGCTCTTGGTGCTCGACACCCACACGCGGTCGGTGTGGTCACCGAAGACGGTCTGCAGCGCCCGGGCCTCGCTGACGTCGTTCTGGGGCGTGGAGGTGCCGTGGGCGTTGACGTAGTCGATGTCGCTGGGGGAGAGGCGGGCGTCCTCGAGGGCGGCGCGCATGGCCAGGGACGCGCCGCGGCCGTCCGGAGGCGCGTCGGTGATGCGCCAGGCGTTCAGGGAGCAGCCGTAGCCCAACAGCTCGCCCAGGACGGGGGCTCCCCGGGCCCGAGCGTGAGCCAGGGACTCGAGGGCCAACATGGCGGCGCCATCGGCGAGCACGAAGCCGTCCCGTTCGACGTCGAAGGGTCGGCAGGCCGCACCGGGATCGTGGTTGCGTGAGGACAGCGCACCGAGGATGGCGAAGCCGGTGACCATGAGCGGGTCCACCAGCACGTCCACGCCTCCAGCCAAGGCGGCGTCGATCTCTCCTCGGCGGATGCGGAGCATGGCCTCGCCGATGGCCTGTGCCGAGCTTGTGCAGGCGGTGGAGATGGTGCTGCGGTAGCCGCTGGCGCCGATCAGGCCCGCCAAGACGGTGGTGGGGGCCCAGGGCGCCCGCGCGGCCATCTCCGCCGGGGTGGGGGCGAGCTCGAGGGCCATGCGCCTCGCCACCTCGCTCAGTGGCGGCCGATCGGCCTCGCTGCCCACGAAGACACCAACCCGGGGACCGCCACCGAGGCCGCAACCGTCGAGGGCCTCGCGGGCCGCGCGCACCGCCAGTGCACCCTTGAGCTCGTCACCCGCTCCGGGAAGCTCCACCTGCGCGGCGAAGGTGACCGGAAAGCCTGTCGGATCGAAGCGCTCGATGGTGCGGATGCCGTTGCGCCCCTCGACCACGGCGTTCCAGGTGGACGGTAGGTCGAGCCCGAGGGAGCTGACCGCTCCCATGCCGGTGACCACGATGCGCTGGCTATCGTCGAGCGCTGATCCGAGTGGGGCCATGGTAGCTCCGCGTCAGGTTTCGCCCTGAACCCAGGGATGTTCGGGGCAGTCGGCCCACAGCTGCGCGAGGTACCCGAACTCGATCCGCTCGAGGCGCTGCCGCTCTGCGGGATCATCCAGGGGCACAGCGTTGAACACAAAGATCTGCTCGGCCTGAGTGACCACCTTGCCACCCACCCGGGCGCGGACCTTCACGTCGGCCATCTCGTCCCGCAAGGCCACCAGCCGGGCCTCGAGCTGGACATCTTCTCCGGGGCGCACGAAGCGCCGGAACTTGACCCCGCTCATCATGCTGAGGATGGGGAAGGGCCAGTCGCCTCGCTCCAGGCGCACGGTGTAGCCGATCAGCTTGCCGGCCAGCTGGGCCAGGGCCTCGAGCAGGAGCACGCCGGGGACCACGGGGAAGCCGGGGAAGTGATCCTCGAAGAAGCGCTCCTCGGGATCGAAGCGCTTGGTGCCGCGGGCGACACCCCCGATCTCGAGGGTGTCGATGCGATCTACCAGGAGCCAGCGGGAGATCATGCCTGGGCCCTAGTGGAGGACGGCCTCGAGGTCGTTGATGCCGATGAGCTCTCGCTCACCGCCGCAGCTCTTGTAGCGGTACATCTCGAAGTGGTGGTTGCCACCGTAGGGGGCGTACCACTCGGGCACGAACCAGTGACGGTAGCCTTTGCTGACCGCGCCAGCGGCCAGGTTCTTGCCCGCGGCTTCGCTGGGATTGTCCCGGCGGCCCTTGTAGGGCTTGTCGTCGAAGTACAGGTCGAAGGTGTAGCTGCAGCTGTCGGGTCCGTCGGCGCTGGCTTCGGTGAAGACACCCACCGGGATGGCCTCGCCCAGCTGGGTCTCGGGCTTGGGGTAGCCCTCGAACTCCTTCAGCTGCGCCTGGGCGACCGAGCGGTTGGAGGCGGCTTGTTGGAGGAAGAGGAAGCCGTCGGGCTTGTCGTAGGTGAACTCCACCTGCTTGGGATCCTGGAGGAACTCCTCGAAGCCGGGAGTGCGGGGCTTCTCCTTCTCCTTGCCCTCGTCGTTGAGGCTGACGGTGCAGATGACCACACGCTGCGAGCAGGTCTTCTTGGTGGGCTCGACATACATCCGGTACTTGGTGCGGTACCCGGTGCGGTACTCGTCGGCGAACTTGCCGTCGAGCACCTCTTCGAAGACGTAGTCGGTGTCGCGCTTGCTGCCCTTCATGGGGATCTTGGTCCAGAAACCCGCGATGAGGGTGGCCTCGTAGTCACCGGGGGTGCCGGTGATGCGGAACCGGCTGCGGTGGTCGGCCTTGCTGCCCTGGACCTTGATCCAGTCGCCCTCGAGGGTGTCGATGCCGATGTGGGGGCAGGGATCCTCGGGAGGCGGGGGAGGGGGCTCTGGTGTGCAGGCGGACAGGGTGAGGCCGAGCGTCATCAGGGGGAGCAGGTGGGTGAGAGCGGTTGGCATTGGCTTCCTCTGGTGGCGGGGTTCCGGTGTCACGGATTGTTCGGGGTATCCCGCTGTCGCGGGTGCCGCAGGTCCCCGAAAGGGCTCGCGCCCCGCGGTCGGGGCGCGCCACCCCAGGCTCGCGCGACAAGAGCTGACAATCTCGTGGTTGTCGTTGGGAATACGCGATCGCGCAGCCACCCCTGGGCGCGGAGGCCTCGGGGGTGGATAATGTCCTTCACACAGCGTGTCCTGAACATGGAGGTCCGTTGTCCACCATCCAAGCCACGGGCGTCAGCGTCCGGCACGCCGTCAGCCGGGCCCTCGCCACCGCCAACCTCACACCGCGCGAGGCCACCTACAAGGTCCTGACGGCCCGCGCTCGGGTGGACCGTCGCGGCAACGTGGTGCGGGGTGAGGTGTCGGTGCGCATGCAGCGCCCCGAGGCCCTGGCGCAGCTACCGCCCGATGAGTGGGTGGGCTGGGTCAATCCGGACGGCTGCCACCCCCTGATGACCGTCGTGCCTTCGGGCAGCGTACGCGAGGGCCGCCCGGGGCTGGTGCTGATGGACATCTACCCTGTCACCTGGGACGCCTGGCTCCGGGTTGTGGAGGACGCGCTCCCCGACCGCATCGACGCACTCTGCCCCGTGACCGGGATCACCATCGAGCAGGCCCGCGACTACGCTCGAGCTCGAGGGGTGCGCCTCCCCACCCTCACCGAGCTGTCTTCGGCCTGGGGTGACGATCGATATCCCTGGGGTCACAAGCCCGATCCCAGGTTGGGCCGTGTCGGGCGCCCGCGCTTCGATCAGGTCCCGCCCGTGGGGGCCCATCCACCGGGTGCCGACGGGCTATTCGGCCTGGGCGCCCGGCTCTGGCACTGGGTCCAGGACGGGGGGCTCGCGGGGGGGGCGGATGAGCGCGATCCCGGCTTCGGTCTACCCCCGCTGCCCTCGCGGGGCCCGGTGGGCTTCCGCTGCGCCGCCGACATCGACGCGTGAGCCCGATCCCATTGACGCGTCGAGTCCCTGGACCGGCGCGAAGAATGGGTATACTGCATTCTCGTCCCCCGGGAGCGCGAAGATGAGAACCTCAACTCTCCTGCTGGTCCCCTTCCTGACGGGCTGCTGGAAGCTCGACGACACGGTCATCGCCTACGATGTGCTGCCCCTCGACAACCAGCACGTCGTAAGCGATTCCCTGGTGGTCCAGACCTTCGAGCCCACGCCGCCCCTCGAGTGCCCCGATGGGCTGCCGGCGACCTTCTACGCGATCTACGACAGCACCATCACCACGCCGGTCTCGGTCACCATCGTGTTCCACTCGGGAGCCTTCGACTACGTCAAGAACCCGGCGCAGGACAACTACCTGGTGGGCACCCACTACGCGCCCGAAGACCGCCTCAACCGGCCGTGGGCGCAGACCCGTGTCTTCTCCATGCTCGGCATGTGGGGAGAGACCGTCGATCCCTCCGAGTCCCACACCGGCGCTCTGGTCACCGCCTTGGCTCAGGACGGTGTGATGGTGCTGATGCCCGCCAACTGCTGGGGCGATCTGTGGCACAACCACTCCGGCGGACGCCAGGAGAACGACTACACCACCGAGCGCTTCTACCGGGACGGCTTGGCCCTGGCCTCCTGGATGTACCGCGTGGCCACCGATGAAGGCTTCGCCAACGACCACGGCGTGGGCCTGCCGCTGCAGGTCGACACCGATCACATCACCCTGGCCGGCTTGGGCGACGGCGGCCGCGCTGTGTCCGAGCTGCTCTGGCTGCTCACCGACGTCAGCTACGCCGACGTCGACATCGAAGCGGTCATGATCGACTCCACCCCCGACGACATGAGCTGGTACTACGACCAGCCCTCCCAGTTCGCCGACACCATCACCGGCCTCGAGCGCATCTTCGACGAGCAGATCGAGCAGCTGTCCACCTTCTCCATGGCGTCCTATCTGGGCTCCGAGGCGGGCGCCGAGCCGCGCACCATGGTGGTCTGGTCCAGCTACGATCCCGTGGTTCCCTCCGGCGCCATCGAAGACCTCGTGACCGCAGTCGAAGAGCGCGCCGAAGACGACGCCGACTCCTTCGTGGTCGAAGAGATCGGAGCCTCGGCCCACGTCTTCACCAACAAGGACCTCCCCTTGGCCTTCGACGTGGTGGAGTTCCTGCACCGGTAGCGGATCGGGCCGCTATTCCTCTCCGCGTTCCGGGGCCTTGGCCACATCCACGCTGCGGCCCTTCCAGGCCACGCGGCCGCGAGTGCTGCTCCAGGCGGAGTCGAGGATCAGGAGCATCACCAGCGAGACCCCCAGCAGCTGGGTGGGGCCGTAGACGGGGGGATGCCGGAAGACCCGGTCCAGGTAGAAGCGCACCGCCTGCATCAGCGCGATGAGCCCGAGGGACCAAGCCAGCCACTCGGTGCCCAGCACACCTGCGGCCGCGAAGGGCAGGAGCACCCAGGGCAGCAGGTTTGACAGGAACAGGTAGACCAGCACAGCGGCCACCACCCCCCAGCGGTAGTGCATACCGGCGAAGAGGTTCTTGCGCCAGCCGCGCCAGATCTCCCCGAGGCCGGTGTACATGCGGCACGAGAACAGAGGGCGCATGAAGGTCATGTGGTAGGGCACCCCCCCTCGCTTGGCGGCCCTGGCCAGCCCCACGTCGTCCAGCACGTCGTTGCGCACTGCGCTGTGGCCGCCGATGCGCTCGTACCAGCCACGCTCGAACAGGATGAACTGCCCGTTGGCCATGGCCTTGTCCCGCCGATCCGGGTCGTTGACCTCGGCGGTGTCGTTGCCCGCCACGATCAGGCCTCCCACCACCGGCTGGAGCACACGCTCCCAGAATGACCCGGTGACCAGGGTGCCGAAGCCCGAGAGCATGCCCAGCTCGTGCCGCACGGCGTATGCCAGTGAGCGCGAGACCGCGTGGGGGTGCAGGCGCACGTCGGCGTCGATGAACAGCAGCCACGGCTGGGTGGCGTGGCGCTGGGCACGCTCCACGGCCCAGGGCTTGCCGAACCAGCCCGGGGGGGGATCACCGTGGCCCTGCACCACCGTGAGGCGAGGGTCGTGGGCGTAGCCAGCGAGCAGCTCCGAGGTGCCATCCGTGGAGCCGTCGTCCAGGACGACCACCTGCAGATTGGGGTGGTCCTGCGCCAGGACAGCCTCGAGGCAGGGTCCGATGTTGTCCACCTCGTTTAATGAGACGGCGACCACCGAGACGCCCGGAG
>CAZHIK010000410.1:0-7994 GCA_964532635.1 uncultured Enterobacterales bacterium | reverse complement strand
CTCGCGCACCGCCTGCGCCTCCAGCTCGTGGAGGGGCGCCTGACCCGAGAACCGCTGGAGACCCCACCGCCCGAAGAGGCCCCAGTGGAAGAACCGCCCGAGGCCGTCGAGCCTGTGGTCCCGGCCCCGGAGGCTGTGGTCCCGGCCCCGGAGCCTGTGGTCCCGGCTCCGGAGCCGGTGGAGCCCGAAGAGCCGGCCGAGGCCCCTGTGGAGGAGTCAGCCCTACCGCCGCTTCTCTCACAGGCCGCGCTGGAGGCCCACTGCGACCAGCTGGCACGGGAGCAGGGCGCTCGCGACGCCCTGGACTTCGTGCTCACCCATCGGGACGCCCACGGCACGAACCAGCACTCGCAGCTGCTCGAGCATCGCTACCAGTTCCTGCTCGGAGCGCACGAGAGCACCATCGCCTCCCTCGAGCAGCTCGCGAAGGGCTCTGTTGGGACGGGAGCCAAGTGGGTCTATCGGGAGCTCGCTGCCTGCTTGCTCGAGGCCGAACGAGCCTCCGAGGCGCTGGGGATCATCGAGGAGCACGTGCTCCCGCAAGCCCAGTGGAACGAGGAGGTTCGCAACCTGCACCAGCGCGCGCAGAAGGCCAGCCGTGAGAGCGCCCAGCGGCCCTCCAATCCTGAGCACTGGGCCGGCTGGACCGGGGTGCCCATCCCCATCCCGAGGGGAATGCTGCACAAGGCCCTGGTCGCTACGGTACAGGACGCCTGGAGCCGAGGACGGCTGGGGGACCTGGCAGCCGGCCTCGAGGAGTCCCGCAACCGGGTCGGGCGCTACTACCCAGTACGGCTGTACCTGGCCGAGACCTACCTCCGGCTGAAGGAGCGGGAGCGGGCCATCGCCGAGTTTCGTGGCTTCCTGATGGCCTACGCCCGCGGCGGCGGGGTGACCAACTACCTCAAGCCCTTCGTCTCGGTCTGTCGGGATCTGAACCGGCTCGATCTGAGCGACGACGGAGCCGAGGTGCTGGCGGATCCGGTGCGCCTGCCGATCCGGGAGCGCGAGGCCTTCGAGGCCATGCTCGCGCTGGCACGACACGACAACAGCGGCGCACTCTGGGGCCTGTTGGCAGAAGCCGCCGACAAGAAGAAGCTGAGCGAGCAGCTGCGCGAGGTGCTCAAGGAGGGGCTGCAGCGCTGTCCCCACCAGGACCAGCTCGTGTCCATCGCCAAGGAGCGCTACCCCCGGCTGGTCAAGCGAACCGAGGCGAGCGTCGAAGAGGTGCGGGGCACCTGGAAGCGGTACGAGAAGTTCCAGCAACGTGAGGTGGGCCGCGAGCGCATTCGTGCGTATCGCAAGCTCGAGCCCGAGCGGGTGGAGCTGGCGCGTGTGGAGCTCACGGCGCTGGATTCCATGGGTGAGCGGCAGAAGAGCCTCTCACTGCTGTCGTGGATCGTGGAACGCACTGGGGAGCGCGAGGACAAGATCGAGCTGATGACCCGGTACATCGAGACCGATCAGGAGCTGCTTGCCCAGGAGCTGGCCGAGGACCTGTTGGCAGCGGATCCCTTCGATCCGCGCGCATACGAGCGCCTGCACGATCTGGGTATGTCGTCCTGGCTCCCCGTGGAGCTCGACGACATGAACCTGCTCTGGGCTGCCAGTCGCTACGTCACCGGACGGCGATCGGCGGCGGCGCGCAGGGACATCGTCGCGCGGCTCCAGCGCCTGGCCTCCGAGCCTTTCGGGCTCGAGCAGGCCCGTCGCATGCTCGAGGTGCTCGCGGAGCGGGATCCATCTCAGCTCGCATGGGGCGAGCTGGGGGAGAAGCTCTCCCAGGCGCCGGCAGAGGAGGTCGCTCCCACACCCGTGGCCCCCGTCGCGCCTTCCCCACCCGTCGCTGTGGAGCAGCCCCGCCGAGAGCCCATCGACGATCCCGTCCAGCTCGAGGCCCTGCGTGACATCGAGGGGCGCATCTACCATGTGCGTGAGGCCTTCCAGGCCTACAAGAACCGTGGTGGTCGCAGGCGAGATCGATTCTGGAAGGAGTTTGTGCTCAACGCCTGCGGTGCGACCTGTACCGAGCTGGGGCTCCGCAACGAGGAAGACTTCAGCGAGCGGAAGCTGGTCCATGTCGTGCTCGAGGCCGTCGAGGCCTGGAAGGGTGTGGAACCCGACTCCCGAGCCCAGCGGGCCCTCGAGCTGGTCTACCTGGTCGAGCTGGCCCGGTGGGAGCGCGGCCCCAGGCCTCGACGCAAGGATGGTCGTCGGGAACCCCGGCGCAGGGCCGATCTGCCCAAGGCCCTGGTGGACCCGGTGCGCCGCATCGTCATCGCGGCCGCGATGGACGGTCGCTCGGAGCTGGCCGAGCTCGCTGCCTGTGCCTATCTGCGCGAGACGCTGGAGCTGCTGCTGAACAGCCTGCAGCGCAGCCGGCGGTCCAGAGAGGTCGTGGACCAGGCCCTGGATGCGGCTCACTCCCTGTACCGGGTCATGCGCAGCAGCGAGCTCAAAGACCGTGAGCTGCACGCGCTCACAGCTTCGGACAAGCTCATCGCGCTCCGCAAGCACTACCGCGGCTCCCGGCTGCCCTTCGATCTGCGCGAGTCCCTTCGCGCCCTCGTGCACAGCTTCAACGCTGTGCTGGATCCGCTCACCTCGGCCCTCGAACGTCGCGCTCGGATCGAGCTGGAGGTGCTGCGTGAGTCCATCGAGTCGGTGGGCCGCAACCGCTTCACGTTGGTGCTTCGGGCCAACAACACCGGGGACGCCCCGGCCATGGACGTCAAGGTGCGTGCGAGCGCGTCGAGCTGCCCGGATCTACGGGTCTTCGGCTCGAACCAGGTGGCCCGGCAGCTGGATCCGGGCGTGGCCGAGTGGCAGCTCACCCTCGTGGAGGGCAAGCAGCGCCCCAAGGTCATCGAGCTGGAGATCCAGGTGAGCTTCATCGCCACCGACGATGGCCTCTCGGAGGAGGTGCATGTCTCCGAGGTGGTCGTGCCACCGTGGAGCGACGTGCGCCGCAAGATCGGGATCAGCCCGTACAAGGCGGGCCCGATGGTAGCCCCTGGCGAGGCCACCTACGTGGATCGCAAGCACCATCTCGATGCCATCCGCGGCTTGCTGGATGCGGGCAACGCGGTGCTGATGTACGGCTTCCGCCGCGTCGGCAAGTCCTCCATCTTGAGCGGCCTGGCCAGCGAGCCGGGGACCAACCGCATCGCGGCGCAGGTGGATCTACAGGGCCTACGGGGCAAGGACGTCCGTGACGGTGACCTGCTGCTGGCCATGGCCGAGGCGATCCGCAATGCGGTCTACGGCAAGGGCGCCGACATTCCCATCGAGCCGCCCGAGCTGTGGAAGACCGACTGGACCCTGTGCCTGAACCGCTTCCTGGCGCGCATGCGGACCATGATGCCGGGGGTCAACGTGTTGGTGATCCTCGACGAGTTCGAGATCGTGCTCGAGAAGATCGGCAGCACCCACATCGAGGTCAGCATCCTCAACCTGTTGCGGTCCCTGATGCAGCCCAGGACGGGCCTGCAGTTCGTGATCGCCGGCACCAACCGGCTGCTGGAGATGGGGCGTGACTACCGCGAGATGTTGTTCGGGCAGTTCATGCTGCACCGGGTCGATCTGCTGGACGAGCACGAGGCCGCCTGGCTGATCCGAAGCCCCCTCGAGGGCAAGCTTGGCTGGGACTCTCGCGCGGTGGACCACCTCGTCGAGCAGACCGCCTGTCACCCGATGTTGTTGCAGGAGCTGTGCCACCACGTGGTGAGCGCCCTGGACGCCGAGCCCCGGGCCTGGGCCACCCGTACCGACGTGGTGCGGGCCATCCAGCAACGGGTGGACAGCCAGGAGCAGCAGAACGCCTACGAGCCAATGTTCGATCGGGCGGGCCTGAGCATCGAGCAGCAGCTGGTCATGACGGTGATCGCCGAGCAGACCGGCGTGCGTCGCAGCTACCGCTCCGCCTCGGAGCTGGCCTCCCGCCTGGCCGAGGCTGGTGTGGAGCTGGACGCCCTCGAGGTCGAGGGTATCGCCCAGGCGCTGGTGGACATGAAGCTGCTGCAGAGTGCGGTGCGGGCCGACGGTGTCATCGGCTTCGCCCTCACGATCCCGTTGTTGGCGGCCTGGCTGAGGCGACGCCAGAGCGTCGAGAAGCTGCGCGCCACCCTGCGCAAGTCCATGTCCATCGACGATGACCTCGAGTACGATCCGTACGATCCTGTCGAGGACGGGCCCTTCTACGATGACGATCTTGGCTACGAGGACGATCCCGAGGCGGAGTCCGACGTGGGCCTGGACGAAGAAGTGGAGCCAGTGGCAGAGCCTGCGGCTCCAGAGGCGCTGGCTCCCGCTCCACCCGAGCTGGTCGTCGAGCCCGCGCCTTCCCCTGAACTCGGAACGCACGAGGACGAGACGCGCGTGCCTCCCGTGCCCGCGCGAGGGCCCCAGCGGGTCGATCCGTTCCGGGTGGGCCATCCGGTCCACTTGCCCGCGGAGTTCTTCGGTCGCCAGGAGCACCTCGACGATCTGGCCATGACCTTCGCGCCCGGCGGAGGCCGCGGGCACATGCAGTACGTCGGGCCTCGCCGGATCGGAAAGTCATCCTTGCTCCACCGGCTCGGCGATGATCTCCGCATGCTGGACCCCGACGGCGTGGTGGTGATGTGGTCGGGCCAGCACTTCTACGGGCGCACCTTCACCGAGTTCATCGACGAGCTGATCGATCATGTGGCCGAAGCGGCCGGGGTGCCCTCGCCCCCGCGTGAGGGCTCGAAGCAGAAGGTGCTCGAGCGCCTGCTCCGCACCCTGTCCGACCAGGGTCGCTGGACCTACCTCCTGCTCGACGAGTTCCAGCGCTTCGTGATCGATGGAAAGCTGAACAACGACGACTTCTCCATCCTACGGGGCTTCGCTGACTCCCACCGGATCAAGCTCACCTACGTCATCGTCACCCTGGCCCCGCTGAAGCTGTTCAGTCGTGAAGCCCTGGTCTCGGAGTTCGCCAACAAGTTCACCCGCAATGTGCTGCTCGGTCCTCTGGGCAAGCCGGCGGCGATCGACGCTGTGGAGCGACCACTCGCCGACCAGCACGAGGCTCTCCCTGCTGGAGCTGGAGCGCACATCTACGAGCTGTGCGGAGGGCATCCCTGGCTGACCGCCTGCCTGGCGTCCCTCTGGCTGCGTACGCGCTGGAAGGGGGGGCATGTCCCCGACCCCGGCTGCGTGGACTTCACTGACTGGGCCCTGAACGAACTGCGCGAGCCCTTGAGCCAGATGTCCAAGCAGCTGCGGCGCATCTGGACCTCGGATGGGCCGGTGGAGGTCGACCAGGACGTGCGGGACCGCGCCATGGGCATCGTCGAGGCCAACCTGCGCGTCAAGGTGCCCCATGGAGAGCCCGAGCCCGCGGTGCAAGCGCTGCTCAACACGGGGCTGGTGGTTCGAGACGGTGAACGCATTGTCCCCATCGGCAGGCTGGCCCTGGCCTACCTGAAGGAGCACTTCGATCTTCGCGCTCCACGCTCGATCTACGCCCAGGATGACGACGGCCTGAAGCTCCACAAGCAGATCAAGGCCGTCGAGCAGAGGCTGCGGGACTACATCCTCCGGCAGCTCGAGGCGAAGTACGGCAGTCCGATCATGGACTACCTCGATGAGATGGACGGAGCGGAGCACAACGAACTCAGCCACGAGAACGTGAAGGGCGACATCGGCCGTCTGAGCTTCAACCAGGCTCTGAAGATCGCGGTCGCCCAAGATGCTGTCATGACCTTCTTCAGGAAGCGTACGGGCAAGAGTGTCCGAAAGCTGCGTTCGCAGGCCTTCAAGACCGCGCAGGCGCGCAACGACGAGAACCATGGTCGCGATGTCATGGCAAACGATGTCGAAGCGGCCCTCGCCTTCATCGAGCTCCTCGACGAGTTCCTGGACAAGGCTACCTGAACCGCCCGTTCCCGGTGCTACCATGAGCCGAGGGCCGGGCGACGGTCCGGGAGGCATTCATGAAGCATCGGCGCAGTGTCCTCGCTGTGGTCATCGCCGCCGTGGCCATCCTGCTGGTCTTCAGCGTGCTGCGTTCCCGCGTCGGGATGTGGCCCACCGGTCGGGCCACGGGCGCCGAACAGCCCATGGGCTGCCAGCAGGATGTGCTCGAGAGCCTGCCTGACGACGTGGTGGTCGTGGACAGCCCGCAAGGGGGTGAGACGTCCCCGGAGTCCGAGTCCGAGGAGATCCCCAACACCTACCTGGTGCGGCTGGACGAGACCCTGGTGGACGCACCCGACCTGGACGACCCCAGCGTGGACACGCCCGAGATCGAGTCAGGCCTGCCCGGGGTGGACGAAGCCCTCGCACGCTTCGCCCCCGACGCTGTGCGGCGGCTGGCCCTGGGCTTCGAGCCCATCGGCCCGGAGCGTTCCGGCCTGGCCTGGACGCTCGAGGTCCAGGCTCGCGACCCGGCCTTCGCTCAGGAGCTGCGCGCCCAGCCGGGCGTGCTCTGGGTGGAGCCGGTGCTCCGCACGCGGATCTCCTCGGTGCCCAATGATCCCTACTTCCCCTACCAGTGGCACCTGAGCACCATCGGCCTCACCCAGGCCTGGGACCGCACCAAGGGGGCCGGGGCCGTGGTGGCCGTGATCGACACCGGGGTCTCCCAGCAGATCGACGGCCTGAACGAGCTGCTGCCTGGGTACGACTTCGTGCACCGCGACGACGATCCTTCGGACGAGCACTGGCACGGCACCCACGTGGCTGGGACCATCGCCCAGGTGACCGACAACGGCGAGGGTGTGAGCAGCGTGGCGCCTCGCGCCGCCATCCTGCCGGTGCGCGTGATGAACGCCAACGGCTCGGGCACCAGCTCCGATCTCGCAGAGGGCATCGTCTGGGCGGTGGACGAGGGTGCCGATGTGCTCAACATCAGCTTGGGCTTCGGTGGCTCGAGCTACGCGGTCCAGGAGGCCTGCGACTACGCAGAGGAAAACGGCGTGCTGGTGGTGGCGGCCACGGGCAACGACGGCGAGGACAACGGGGTGCAGTACCCCGCCAAGCTCGACACGGTGCTCGCGGTGGGGGCCACCGATCTCAACGGCGATCGGACCCACTACAGCAACGGCGGCGATGAGCTGGACATGGTGGCCCCTGGGGGCGACGTGGACGCCGATCTGGACGGCGACGGCATGCCCGATGGCGTGATGCAGGCTGCGCCCTACGAGGGCGAGTGGATCTACATGCTGGCCTCGGGCACCTCCATGGCCGCCCCCCACGTCTCGGGTGTAGCCGCGCTGCTGGTGGCTCAGGGGATCGTCGAACCCCGGGATCTCCGGGACGCGCTGACCCGCTCTGCCGAAGACCTGGGCGACGACGGCTAGGATCCAGAGTACGGGCACGGCCTGCTGGATCCCATGGCCGCCCTCGACCGTGCCGGGATCGGCCCGGGCAACGGCGACGACGACCCGGCCGATGACGACGAAGGCGAGCCCACGGGCCCCGCCGAAGGCGGCGAGCTGAGCGATGGGGACGGCGTCGGCTTCGGTTCGCAGCGGGCGACGGGCTGTGGGGGGTAGACCTCACCGGCTGCCGGGGTATGTGGGGGTCGGCCCGTGTGGCCGTGTCCTCCTGGAGCCCTCATGACCAAGCGAGACTTCGCCAAGCTGACCAGCCTGGCTTCCTGTGCCGGTTGAGCGGCCAAGACCTCCCCGGAGGTCCTGGCGCAGGTCGTGCGCCCCCTCATCGGCATGTTCCCCGACGCGGATCACCCCGACGTGCTGGTCGGGCTGGGTGCGGTGGACGACGCCGCGGTGTACCGCCTGGGCAGCGGCCGGGTCGCGGTGGTCACCCTGGACTTCTTCCCCCCTGTGGTGGACGACGCCGAGGACTTCGGTGCCATCGCGGCGGCCAACAGCATGTCCGATGTCTGGGCCATGGGCGCCGATCCGGTGCTGGCCCTGAACATCGCGCTGTTCCCCAACGACATGCCCCCCGAGGTGGGCGCCCGGATCCTGGCGGGGGCCGCCGAGCAGGTGCGCGAAGCTGGC
>CAZHIK010000409.1:0-7997 GCA_964532635.1 uncultured Enterobacterales bacterium | reverse complement strand
GTCGAAGGTGTAGTTCCCCTCGGAGGTCGGGGGATTTGTGTGGTGGGGCACCGGGGTGCGCTCGGGCACCATGGTGGGCGGGGACTCGCCTTCCTCCATGGCCGCCATGGTGGGCTCGTGCCCGGTGGACCGGGGGCCGAGCGTGCCGGGGCTGCGGTCGCTCGGGGAGTCCGCCAGGGGCTTGGCGGAGCCCGGGCGGGCCTCGGGGGGCGCCCACGCCGGGGTCAGGGTCAGGGGGGGGGCGGCCTCCGGTGTGGGCGGGAGCAGCTCGCGGATGCGGCTCAAGTCCTCGGCCATGGCCGAGGTGTCCGGATAGCGCTCCTCACGGTCGTAGCGGGTGGCCTTGCGAATGACCTCGGCCAAGGGCTCGGGGACGCGGGCGAGCATCGACGAGTCGAGCTCGGCCGCGAACAGGTCCATGGGGGTCTCGTTGGTGACGCAGCTGTAGAGGGTGGCCGCCACAGAGTAGAGATCGGCGCGTGCGTCTACTCCCTTGGAGTCGGCTCGCTGCTCGGGCGCCATGAAGCCCCAGGTGCCCATGACCGCGCCGGTCTTGGTGAGGTTGTCGTTGCTCTCGGCCAGGCGCGCGATGCCGAAGTCGGTGACCCGCACCTCGCCGTCACCGGTGAGCAGGACGTTGTGGGGCTTGATGTCGCGGTGGACGATGCTGCGGCTGTGGGAGACCGCCAGGCCAGCGAGCACGTGGAGGCAGACGTCGACCGCTTGGCGCGAGGGCAGGGGGCCGCGCTCCTCGAGGCGGTCTACGAGGCTGCCGCCTTCCACGAGCTCCATCACGATGTAGACGCGGTTGCCATCCGAGCCGACGTCGTAGACCCGCACGATGTTGCGGTGCTCGAGCAGGGCCATGGTGCGCGCTTCTGCCTCGAAGCGTGCGCGCAGCCGCTCGCGGTTGGCCAGAGCTGGGAGCAGCACCTTGATGGCCCGAGCCACCTGGAGCCGGGTGTCGAAGGCGCGGTAGACGGTGGCCATGCCTCCAGAGCCGATCACCTCGATCAGCCGGTAGCGGCCTTCGGCCAGGGTGGCGCTGGCATCTGCCGACAAGCTCTCCTCCTGGTGGCAGGCATCCAAGCTACCACGGTGGCTGCTCGGGGGCACGATGCTGCGCTTCCGTGGGTGCAGAGGAGCCCCTTGCTTCCACCCCCAGCCCGTGGCAAGGAGTAGCTGTGCCGTTCGTTCCAGGTGACCACCATCCGACGCTGCCTCCTCACCATCGCCCTGTCGCTCCCGCTGGCCTGCGGGCGACCCACCGCTCCGGGACCGGCCAGGCTCGGTGAGCCGAGTGAGCTGGAGCCTGCCGACGCGGTGGCGGCGGGGGATCTCGACGGCGACGGCAACGACAGCCTGGTGTTGGTCCACGGTGGTATGGCCCGCTGGGACGGCCGCGAGCAGGAACTCGGTGCCCTGGTGCAGGTCGTGGCCCGAGGGGATGTGGACGGTGATGGACGCGAAGAGATCCTGCTCGGCTGCGGCATGGGGCGTGGCCAGCGGCGGGCGCCTGCGCGGGTCTGGTTGCTGGACGAGCAGGGCGCCATGATGGTCTGGGAGCGCGAGGGGGCGCGCAACCAGATCACCGAGTTGCTGGTGACCGAACGGGGCGTCTGGATGGCCGCGTTCGCTGACGGCAAGCAGGTGGAGGCAGGCTGGTTGGCGGCAGAAGATGCCGTCAGCTGGAGCTTCGAGCCCCAACTGCAGGCCTCCCTGGCCACCCGACAGGTTCCCCTGGAGCAGGGGGCGCTGGTCGGTCGCATCTACGGCGACGAGCCCCGCTCCGACGGTGACCTGCAGCTGCGGGTGGGCGACAGCTCCACCGTGGTACCCACCCTGCGGGGGGTGCGCGCCCTTCTCCTGGCCGAGATCGATGGCAAGGAAGGGCGTGAGCTGCTGGTGGGAGACGGCTGGCACTACAAGTACGGCACCAACGGCGTGGCCCGCGTGCGGCTCCACTCTGGTCCCGACTTCCAACAGGCCCGCACCATCGCGTCCTTCGATGGCGAGTTCACCGTTCGCCAGCTCCAGGTGTCCGCGTCGGGACCGTCGTCGTGGCTGCTGGCCACCGGCTCCAGCCAGGCACACGTGCTGTTCCGAGATGGCATGGGCTGGCAAGACCTTCCCGCTGGCGTGGTTGGAGAAGCGGGCAACGCCGTCATCGCCACCCGTGATGGGCAGCAGGGCGTGTTGCTGAGTGGCCAGCCCGCGACCTGGCGGGCCGTGCTTCGATAGCGATCCGTGGGTAGGTTGCGCCCATGACCGAGGCCCTCTACACCTCCCCGGAGCAGACCCGCGCCTTGGGTGTGCGCATCGGCGCCGCAGCTCGGCCCGGCACCGTCGTGGCCCTGGTGGGCGATCTGGGTGTCGGCAAGACCCTGCTGGCCCAGGGGGTGGGTGAGGGCCTGGGCGTGCCCGGGCTGGTCACCAGCCCCACCTTCGTCCTGATGCGACTCCACGAAGGAGGGCGTCTGCCCCTGGTCCACGCCGACATCTATCGGCTATGCGATGAGGCCGAGGCCGAGCACATCGGCCTGCCCGAGGCACTTGCCGGTGAGGGGATCGCCCTGGTGGAGTGGGCCGATCGGTTGCCTGACCTGCTGCCCGTGGACCACCTCCGGCTGGAGCTGGAGTGGATCCCGGGCACCCCCGACCAACGCCGGGTACGGCTACTGGCCACCGGGCCCAGGCACGCACCCCTCGAGGCCCTGGTCCATGGCCCCGGGTGATCGGCGGGCCCCCTTCGGGGCCGACGAACCCGCGCCCCGGGGCACCAGGTCCCTCGGCCGCGAGGGTCGGCGTGCCGGGGATCTGCTGCGCAGGCTCCGGGCACTGGCGGTGCTCATGTTGCTGCTGGTCTCGGGGCTGGTGATCCGCCGCGTCTGGCAGGCCAGGTCCGCGCCGGCGCCAGCCGCCTTGGTGGAGGTGCAGGGGGCGGTCCCGAGCCCGGGCATCTACGAGCTGCCCGAGGGGACCACGGTGCGCCAGGCGTTCGCCGCGGCCGGGGCCGATCCGGTGGCCGTGCTCGACCCCTTCGCGGACCTGCCCGTCTACCACGGCTACCGGGTCCTGCTGCTGCCCGACGGCAGCACGCGGGTCTGGCTCACCGACGAGCGGCTCCTGGTGGGCCTGCCGCTGGACCCGAACACCGCCGACGCCGACCTGCTCGAGCAGCTCCCAGGCATCGGGCCCGCCCGCGCGGCGGCCATCGTGGATGAGCGCCGGGCTGGTGGCCCCTTTGCTGCGGTGGACGATCTGATCCGGGTCCGGGGGATCGGCCCCGCGACCCTGGACGAGCTTCGGCCCTTCCTGGGGATCGATGGGATAGGAGCGCCCGAAGAGCAGGACCAGGAGACTTCCCCATGAGCGACGAACGTCAGCAGCTGCTCGAGGAGCTCCAGGAGCGGCTCGACTATCGATTTCGGGATCCGGCGCTGCTCGAGCGCGCTCTGACCCATCGCAGCTTCGCTTCCGAGCGTCAGAGGCGCGACGAGCACGGCGTCTTCGACGACAACGAGCGGCTGGAGTTCCTTGGAGACGGGGTGCTCTACCTGGTCGCGAGCGACCACTTCTTCCGCAGCTACCCCGCCGCCTCCGAGGGTGAGCTCACCAAGCGGCGGCGCCTGGTGGTCCAGGGAGCGCAGCAGACGGCCTGGGGCGAGCTGCTGAAGCTCGACGATCCGCGCTTGCTCCTGCGCGGTCGCCTCCCGGAGCACGAGGCCGCCCGGGGACGCGACTCGCGGCTCGAGGATGCGGTCGAGGCTGTGATCGGTGCGGTCTTCCTCGACGGTGGCCTCGAGGCGGCGCAGACGGTGCTGTCACCGTGGCTCAGTGCCGCGGATGTCGACCTCCGCAGCCTCGAGCCCCCCAAGAACCGACTGCAGGAAGCCCTGGTGGCCCGTGGACTGCCGATGCCGAGCTACCCTATCGTCGCCGATGGTGGGCCCGCCCACGACCGCTGGTTCGAGGCGGCCGCGCTCTGCGTCACGGCAGCCGGCGAAGAACCCGCGGAGTGGGGGCGGGGGCGGGCGCGCTCCATGCGACTGGCCCGGAACGCGGCGGCCGAGCAGGCCCTGGAGCGGTTATCCGGGGCCGGGCTGCTCGAGGTCGATCAGGGCGAGTAGCGCGCGGGGATCGGGATCGCGCCGCCAAGCGTCCAGCAGGGCGCGGGCCGGGCTGTGGCCGCTGGTCACCTGCCGCTCCACGGGATCGAGCAGGGCCAGGGCCCCGGGCTCCCAGCGCTCCAATCCACCCCGCGCCAGGTCCACCAGTCGCTCGCTCCAGTGGGCGAAGCTGTGGCCCGCGCGGGCCTCGAGACCGTCGCGTGCGGCTCGGTCCAGCAGGTCGGCGGCGCTGCCGTGGGAGGACAGCTCGGCACCGAGCTCGATGCAGCCGTCCAGGGCCCGGTCGTCGTAGAGCAGGCCCGTGTACAGGGCGCACGCGCCGACCGCCAGGGACGGCACGACGCAGTCGATGCCCCGCACCTCCAGGGTGCGTTTGACCCGGAGCTCCGGGAACACCGAGGTCTGGTGCAGCTCCCAGTCTTCGAGCGTGGGGAAGTGGCCCTCGACGCCGTGGTCCATGTAGTGGCCGAAGCTCATCCCATTGGCTCGGCGGTGCTCGCCGTCGATGCGGACGAACATCATGGGGACCTGCAGGAGGTAGTCGAGCCAGCGCTCGTGGTCGTACGCCTCCACCAGCCACTGAGGGATGCCGCAGCGGTCCGGATCGGTGCGTGTCCAGATGTGGGCGCGGTAGGACTGGAAGCCCGTCTCCCGTCCCTGACGCAGGGGCGAGTTGGCGAAGATGGCGGTGACCAGGGGCGCGATGCGTGCCGCGGCGCGGACCTTGCGACCGCAGTCGCGCTCGTCGGAGAAGTCGTAGTTGACCTGCACCGCGCAGGTGGCCTTCATCATGTGGTGGGCCAGATCACCCTGGAGCGGCAGGTACTCCCGCATGACCGCGTAGCGGCTCTTGGGGACCCAGGAGATGTCATCGATGTCCGCCAGGGGGGAGTAGCCACACGCGATCCAGCGCACGGGGCGTCCGCGGGCCACTTCCCGTAGGTCTGCGGTGAAGCCCAGCAGCTCCTCTTCGAGCCTCAGGAGGCTGCGGTGGGGGGAACCCGACAGCTCCACCTGGCCACCGGGTTCCAGGGTGAGACACGGACCGGTGCCCTGGGGATCGGGCTTGCCGCACAGGCCGATGGTGTGTTCGCCTTCGCGGATCTGCCGCCAGCCGTTCCTGGCGGCCAGGGCGCCCAGGAGCTCCTGGATGCCGTGGGGTCCGAAGAAGCCGACCGGGCCACCCTCGGGCCGCAGGGCCTGCCGCTCGAACTCGCCGCCCACGCGCCAACGGTCCCTGGGCGTGCCGTAGCCGTGGAAGCTGGCCAGCAGCTGGTCGCGGGTGAGGGGAGGGGGGGTGGACATGGGCGGCAAGCTATGCACCGGCCCGAGAAAAGGAAGTGGCCGATCACTGTGGCAGCGCAGTCGATGCGGTCTGCGGTGGTCGGCGTCCACCTCCAGTGCGGGGTGCCGGCCGCCGCACACCGGGGATACACTGCGTCTTCGGAGGTCACCATGTCCTTTCCGCTCCTGTCGCTGCTTCTGGCTTGCACCCCCCACCTGTACAGTCCGCCCGACACCGGCAGCGCCGAGTGGAGCTGGGAGGCACCGGAGAACTCCTGGCCGATGGGCGAGCCTATCGAGGGCCTCGAGGGCCAGGGTTGGCACGTGGGCGACGTGGTGCCCGACTTTCGTCTGATGGACCAGTTCGGCGCCGAAGTCTCCCTGTGGCAGTTCTACGGCAAGGTGATCGTGTTGGACCACTCCACCTACTGGTGCGCGGTCTGCCAGACCCTGGCGGCGGACGTGGACGAGACCTGGCTGCACTTCGGCGAGGAAGACTTCATGTACCTGACCCTGCTGTCCCAGGACAACGACGGTGAGGTGCCGGGCACCGACGTGTTGGTCAGCTGGGCCGACTACTTCTCCATCACCGCCCCGGTGCTCTCCGACGACGCTGGCATCGCCGATCTGGCGGTCGGGGCCGAGGGCTTCCCGCGGCTGCAGCTCATCGGTCGCGACATGCGCATGATCAACGACCAGATCGTGCCCACCTCCGACGCCCAGATCCGGGCCGAGGTGGAGGAAGCTCTGTAGACAGGGCTACTCGAGCCTGCGGATGACGTGGACTCCCGCGTCGGTCTCGAAGGGGCCGCTGACGTCGCCGGGGTCGAGGGCGAAGGCGTGCTGTTCCCAGTCCGGCATGAACTGACCCCGGGTGAACCAGCCCAGGTCGCCGCCCCGCAGCCCCGCCGCGCCGTCGGACAGGGCGCGGGCTACCGCTGCGAAGTCCTCGCCAGCGTCCAGACGGTCCCGCGCTTGCTGCGCCAGGGCTCGCGCCTCGGCCTTGTTGCGGCCGGTCTTGTCGCGCTTGGCTCCCGCATAGGTGAACAGGATCTGCGCGACCCGGATCTCCTCCAGGACCTCGCGCTTGATGATGTGGTAGCCGAACGGCGTCTCGACGATCCCGCTGACCTCCCCGACCTCGAGGGCGAGGGCCGCGGCTTCGAAGGCCGGGGCCATGGTGCCCTGGTCGAAGCCGCCCAGGAAGCCACCCCGCGAGGCGGTGCTGCAGTCGGACTGGCGCTTGGCGATCGCAATGAAGTCTTCGCCCGCAGCGATCCGGGCTGCCAGCTCCTCCGCCTTCTTCCTGGCGGTGGAGGCGGTGCGGTGGACGTGCATGGGCCGTCGTTCGGCGGTCTCGTGGGCCACGAGGATGTGGCGGGCCGCCATGCGCTGGACCTCCCCGTCGGACGTAGCGCGGGGCGTGCTCGCCACAGAGGGGGTGGGGGAGTGGTCGCTCTCGAGGCTCGGCTCCGGTGTCGCTGGGCCCGGCTCTGGCGGGGGAGCACCTTCGGTGGTGGGCGCGTCGGTGGTGGCCCCGTTGTCGGTGGGCGGGGCAGCTTGGCAGGCCCACAGGACCAGCGTGAGCAGGAGTAGCAGCGATTGGAGGACGGAACGCGGCATGGGGCTGCGGCTCCTGCGGGTGCGGCGATCCAATATCCGTGAACTCGCGCCTCTGCTGGTGATAGGGGCCAGGCATGACCGCGACCATCCTCCTCGCTTGCCTCCTGTCGCTCTGCGGCGCCGCACACGGCCACGATCAGCCTGGCGCGTCCCAGCAGGCCGACGCCTGGCTCGACAGCGTCCTGGTCATGGTCACGGGGGCGGCCTGGTGTTCAGCGGTGCTCATCGACGATCAGGGCACCGTCGCGACCGCCTATCACTGTGTCGCCAGCGGCCGGCGGCCGGAGCTGACCACCCGGGACGGCACACGGGCGTTGGCCCGGGTGGTGGCGACCGCGCCCCGCAAGGATCTGGCCCTGCTCGAGGCTCCGGATCTGGCGGGCCGAACGGGGCTGAGCGTTCGCGAGCAGCCCGCACAGCCTGGCGAGACGGTCTGGGCCCTGGGCCACCCCTTCGCCCCGCAGGAAGAAGCCAGCCCGATGCTCGGTGGCACCCTCAAGTGGAGTGTCAGCCGAGGCGTGGTGAGTGCCGTGGGCGACAGGCTGGTTCAGGTGGACGCGGCCCTCAATCCTGGCAACTCCGGTGGGCCGGTGGTCGATGAGCACGGTGCGGTGCTCGGCATCTCCAGCCGCAGGCTGTCGGGCGACAACGTGGCCTTCATCTCTCCCTCCAGCGGACTGCTCGAGCTCCAGAGCGAGCCCCGCAAGCCTCCCTTGGGGGGCTCCTGGGGAGCTTCGGTGGTGGCGGTGCAGGGGCTGGGCTTCCAGGATGCGCCTTCGCTGGGGGCCGCGCTGCAGCTCGGGCTTCGAGATCTGCTCCTGGTGCGTGGTGCGCTGCTCTTTCCCCTTGGCCAACGCTGGACCGCCCTGTCTCTGGGGACCTCTTCCTGGACCGCGGGGGAGCTGTCCGCCAGCTTCCGGCTGCGGGTGGGACGCGGCCGCTGGAGCACCACCCTCGATC
>CAZHIK010000408.1:0-8004 GCA_964532635.1 uncultured Enterobacterales bacterium | reverse complement strand
CTCGGGGCGGCCGGTGAGGGCGGCGGCGGTCGCCAGGCCGGAGAAGTGACCGGCGGCGGCGTGGTCCCAGCAGGCCTGCACGAAGGCTGGGTGGGCGCGGGCGGCCAGCAGGTGGGCCAGGCCCGGATCGGGCTCTCCCGCGGTGTCGGCCAGGGCCACCAGCCAGCCCGCGGCAGGGTGGCGCCGGGCCGCGGTGGTCAGGATGGCCGAGGTGTCACCACCGGCCAGCACCACCAGCCGGCGGTACAGGGAGCCTGGAGAGAGCTGGGACTCCAGGGTCTCGACCACCAGCAGGGCGGCCTGGACCAGCAGGGGCCCCGAGGGAGCCTTGGGGCCAAGGGCCAGGTCGGTCAGAGCGATGGGGTCCGCCACCTCGAGGGCCTGGAACAGCTCGAGCAGGGGCTGGTCGGCGGCCACGGCGGCTCGAACCAGGGCGCGCAGATCCTCGAGCTGGCGGCGGGCGTCCACCTCGCTCAGATCGCCGGCCAGCGCGGCGCGGGCCCAGTGGCAGGTGAGGTTCACGCCGCTCATGAGCCCTCCCGCAGCCCGCAGGCCAGGCGCCAGCCGGCGCCGCTGGGAGGTGTGACAGCCCCCGAGGCGGCCGCGGCCACCACCACCGGTGGGGGCTGGTGGGGGGTGAAGAACCCGGGAGGGGTGGCGGGGATGCCGCGCAGGCCGAAGAGGGGGTGCTCCCCTTCGATCATGGGCTCGGCGGTGGCGTCCAGGGCCCACAAGCCGGCCAGGCCGGTGCCGGCGATCCCCAGGCCGCGGGTGTCCTCGGCCACCATCAGCAAGCCCAGGTCCTCGCCGCGGGCGGGGCCGAGCTCGGCCGGTTCCAGCTGGGCGAGGCGCTCCCAGGCGGAGCGAAGCAGAGAGAAACGATCGCGACCCTCCACGGGAGCCAAGGCCCGGTGCAGCACCCGGGCCGCGGCCCAGGCCGCCGGGGGTTCGGAGCCGGCGCTCACCACCCCGGCGATGTGCAGGCGGGCGGTGCCTCGCTCCACCGTCAAGCGCAGCTGCCCGTTGAAGGGGTAGCGGCCGGGGCCACCCAACAGCAACGCGCGCGGGGCTATCACAGCCACGGTGCCTACCTGCGGAAGGCGCCGCTCGACGGATCGACGGAGCCCATGAAGGGGTTTTCCAGGACGGGTTCGGCCTGGAGCCAGTTGGCGTTGGTGGTGGGGCAGAAGGCCACCGCCACCCGCTTGGAGCCTCCCTGGTTGGCCTGGGCCAGCACGATGACCTTGGAGCTCACCTCGACGAAGGCCCGGCGCAGCTTGTCGAGGGAGCCGTCGGCCACCGGTTCCAGCAGGCCGGCCACCTGGCGGGACATGCCCCGGCTGTGAGCAGACAGCTCGGCGTCGTCGGCCGCCGCCAGGGCCACGCCCCGCAGGGCCTGCAGCTCGGCCTGGGCCAAGGCCAGATCATCGGCGGCCAGGGCCTGCTGCAGGTCGAGGTACTCGCTGACGATGCGGCGCACCCGATCGGACTCACAGCAGCTGAAGGCGGCATCGGTGAAGGGGACCTCGGGCAGCTGCACCAGCTCGACCACCTGCGCGGGTGCGGGCTCGGAGTCGGAGCCGCAGCCGATGATCAAGAGCAGCGCGAGGGGCCATGCACAGGTCATGGGGTGGTCTCCTGGGCGGACACGAGGGGCACCCCGCTCACCAGCTCCACGATGTGGAGGAAGATCCGGACGCCGGTGGGGATGGCCGCGTCGTCGAAGTCGTAGCCGGCGTTGTGGACCCCGGGGCGATCGCAGTCGGGGCCGCCGGAGCCCAGGAAGAAGAAGGCTCCGGGCCGCTCGAGCAGGTAGAGACTGAAGTCTTCTGCTCCCATGCAGGGGAAGGGCGACGGGCCGGCGTGGGCGCAGCCGAGATCGTCCAGGGCGAGCTGGACCCGCCCAGCCCCAACGGGGCCGTTGACCGTGGCTGGATAGGGCGCGATGAAGGAGATGTCGGCCTGGACGCCCAGGGGCTCGCCCGCGGCGCAGGCCAAGGCGGCCATGCGGGCTTCCATGCGGGCCATCAGGGAATCATCGAGGGTGCGCATGGTGCCCTGGAGCTCCACGCGGTCGGGGATGATGTTGCCCTTGGTGCCGCCGCGGATGCTGCCGAAGCTGACCACCGCGGGCTCGAGGGGGTGGACCAAGCGGGACACCACGGTCTGGGCGGAGACCACGAACTGGGCGGCGGCCATGATGGGGTCGCGCACGGCCTGGGGCTGGGAGCCGTGGCCCCCGGCGCCGGTGAAGCTGGCCTCGAGCAGGCGGGAGGCCGCCATCACCGGGCCTTCGGTGACCGCGGCCACGCCGGTGGGCAGCTGGGGCCAGTTGTGCAGCCCGTAGACCTCGGGCACACCCTCGAGCACGCCCTCGCGGATCATGCGCTCGGCGCCCAGGCCGCCTTCCTCCGCCGGCTGGAAGAACAAGCGCACGTTGACCGGCGCCCCCGAGGCCACCAGGGCCCTGGCCACGCCGATGAGCACGGTCATGTGGCCGTCGTGGCCGCAGGCGTGCATGGTTCCGGGGTTGCAGGAGGAGTACTCGAGCCCGGTCTCTTCGGCCATGGGCAGAGCGTCGATGTCGGCACGCAGGGCCAGGGCCACCGGCAGGTCCGGACGGGTGTCGACCACCAGGCCCGTGGACGCGATGTTCCGAGGAGCCAGCCCCAGGCCCTCGAGCTGGGTGCGCAGCACGTGCTGGGTGTTCTGTTCCTGCCAGGCCAGCTCGGGGAGGCTGTGCAGGTGCTGGCGCAGGGCACGGAGGCCGGGGAGATCGGCGGAGAAGAGGGTGTCGAGGCGATGGGGGGGCATGGCTCTGGATTAACCCGAGACGCACTGGCGGGGGTGGGGAGCAGGCCCTATATGTGCCCCCCTCAGCCCCACCCGCGGAGGTCCGCATGTCCTTGTCCAAGCGCCTGGTTTCCCTGCTTCCCCTCACCTTGGTGGCCCTGCCCGCGTGGGCCCAGGACGCCGTCGAAGGAGCGGCCGAGCCCGTTGTCGAAGCGGCCGAGGCGGTCGCTCGGGATCCGGGCCTGGCGGCCATGGCGGTGAAGAACCTCTTCGAGTCCATCACCCCCGACGCCCTGAGCGGCGGGCTGGGTAGCATCGCCTGGTGGCAGGTGGTCTACCTGGTGGTGGTGTCCGCGGTGGCATGGGGCGTGGGCCGCGCCCTGCACGAGATCATGCACCGCTGGGTGTTCCGGCTGGCCAAGAAGATCGAGCTGCCCTTGAGCCAGACGCTGTTCCGCAACCTGCGCGGGCCGCTGGTGATGATGGTCACCTTCGGCATCTTGTACTGGGGTGTGATCGACTGCGGGCTGCCCCCAGGGGCCGAGAGCAAGCTGCTGTTCGTGGGCCAGGCTCTGCTGGCCATCGCGGCGGTGGCCTTCGCGTACCGCACGGTGGACGTCTTCGAGGGCCTGGCCCGGGAATGGGCGGGCAAGACCGAGGGCAAGCTGGACGATCAGCTGGTGCCCATGGTGGGCCGTGTGCTCAAGGTCACCGTGGTGGCCCTGGGCATCGTCTTCGTGCTTCAGAACCAGGGCGTCGAGGTCGCCTCCCTGCTGGCCGGCCTGGGCATCGGCGGTATCGCCTTCGCCCTGGCGGCCAAGGACACGGTCGAGAACCTGTTTGGCTCCCTGACCATCTTCCTGGATCGCCCCTTCCAGATCGGCGACTGGATCGTGGTCGACGACAAGTGGGAAGGCGTGGTGGAAGAGGTGGGGCTGCGCTCCACCCGGATTCGTTCCTTCGGCAAGTCCATGATCTCGGTGCCCAACGCCAAGGTGGGCAACTCCCCCATCAACAACATGGGCCAGCGCCCCTTCCGCCGCCAGACCACCACCATCGGGGTGGAGTACGGCACCCCCACCGCCAAGCTCGAGCAACTGGTCGAGCGGATGAACACCATCGTCCAGGAGCACCCCGAGACCTGGAAGGGCACCTGCGAGATCCACTTCAAGGACTTCGGCGCCAGCTCCCTGGACATCATGGTCTACTTCTTCATCGAAGCCCCCGACTGGCACCGGGAGCTGCAGGTGCGCCAGGGCATCTTCATCGACTTCATGAAGGCGGCCGAGGATCTGGGCATCAGCTTCGCGTTCCCGAGCACCAGCCTGTACGTCGAAAAGGTGCCCGAACTGACCGTGCGGCAGCTGCCCGGCTAGCGTCGAAAGCGGCCTCCCGAAGCCCCGAAAAGATCGCCTGGAAGGCGATCCAGGACAGGTCTGTGAGCCATTGCACTGAATGGTCATTCAGCATACAGAAAGCGACGTCCCCACCCCCTGCTCCGAGGCCGAAAGCATGATTGCACGCCCGATCTACTGGAACATCGACATCATCTCCAAGGTGTCGATGTACCTCTGTTTCGTCATCGCTCTGATCATCTGCGCACGCGGTGTGATGATGCGCATGCAGTACTGGAAGCAGTCCAAGCCCGACAGCGAGCGCTGGACCTCCTGGGCCACCCGCTTTGGCTTCCTGATCAAGGAGCTGGTGCTGCAGCGCACGGTCTTCGCCAAGGGCTTCCCGGGCATCTTCCACAGCTTCATCTTCTACAGCTTCATCATCTGCGCCATCGCCACCGCGGCGGTGTTCGTCGAAGCCGACCTGATCGTCTTCTTCAACGACGCCAAGAACGTGCAGGGCGGCTACGACCAGCTGCTGTTCGACGGCTGCATCTACGACATCCTGAGCTTCGGCGCCGAGGTCGGCGGCATCTTGATCCTGGTGGGCGTCGGCATGGCCGCCTACCGCCGCTACATCCTGAAGCCCGACAACCTCGACCAGAAGCAGGAAGACGCCATCGCCTTGGGGCTCATCACCCTGATCATCATCACGGGGTACATCGGCGAGGCCATCCGCATCCACCACACCGGCGAAACCCACCCCTGGACCTCGTTCCTCGGCTACCTGATGGCCCTGCCCTTCGGCCTGCCCGACACGGTCATCCTCGACGCCAAGGTGGGCAGCTCCATCCCCCACAAGATCTTCTGGTGGATCCACATGGTGCTGGCCATGGGCTTCATCGCGGTGATCCCCTACACCAAGTTCTTCCACCTCCTGGCCATCCCCACCAACGTCCTCAAGGCCCGGCTCACCAACAACGATCCCGTCCCGCGCCTCGATCTCGACGCGATCATGGAAGACGAGAACTTCGACTATGACAACTTCTCCCTGGGCATCGCCAGCGCCAAGGAGTTCACCTTCGAGAACCGTGTCGACCACGACGCCTGCATCGAGTGCGGCCGCTGTCAGGACGTCTGCCCCTCGTGGCGCGCGGGCGACCAGACCGGCGAAGATGGCCTGCGCTTCGGCCCCAAGACCTACATCAACCAGCTGCGCGACTACGGCAAGAAGGTCATGGAAGCCAAGGCGAAGTACGACGCAGAGCCCGCGCCTGAGGGCGAGGAGAAGGAGCCCTTCGAGTACGCGCCCCTGATCGGTGAAGAAGAAGACTCCACCTTCGACCCCAACTACGTCTTCTACTGCCGCACCTGCCGCGCCTGCATGGAGGTCTGCCCGGCCAAGATCGAGCACGTCCCCGCCTTCATCGAGCAGCGCCGCAACGAGGTCAACATCAACGCCCGCATGCCGGACGAAGCGCAGATCCCGCTCAACCAGCTGCAGTCCACCTTCAACGCCCTCGGCCCCCAGGAAGACCGCACCGACTGGATCGAGAAGACCGGCGTGCGCGTGGTGGGCTGGGAAGAAGAGTGCGAGGTCCTGTACTTCATCGGCTGCCTGACCTCCCTCGATGTGACCAAGCAGAAGATCGCCGAAGACGTCTTCGCCATCCTGAACGCCGCCGGCATCGACTTCGGCGTGTTGGGCGAAGAGGAGACCTGCTGCGGCGATCCCGCCCGGGTCATCGGCGACGAGATGACCTACCAGATGGTGGCCAAGGCCCAGGCCGAAGCCATCACCAACCGCAAGTACAAGACCCTGCTGGTCTCCTGCCCCCACTGCTTCCAGAACCTGGGCTCCGAGTACAAGACCTTCGGCCACGACCTGAAGGTGGTGCACCACGCCGAGTTCATCCAGCAGCTCATCGCCGAGGGCAAGGTGAAGCTCGACGGCACCATCACCAAGAAGGTCGCCTTCCACGATCCCTGCTACCTGGGCCGCTACCAGGGCATCTTCGACGCCCCCCGCGGTGTGCTGAACGCCCTGGGCTGCCAGCAGATCGAGTTCGCCGAGGCCAAGGCCGACAACCTGTGCTGCGGCGCCGGCGGCGGCCACTTCTGGATGGACTTCCACGACGCCCCCAAGCGCATCAACAACATCCGCATGGAACAGGCCATGGAGATCGGCGCCGAGGTGGTGGCCACCGGCTGCCCCTTCTGCGCGCAGATGCTGCTCGACTCGGTCTCCATCCTGGACCTGGATGAAAAGGTCAAGATCCAGGACATCGCCACCCTGGTGGCGGGGCTGCTGCCCAAGAAGGAAGAAGCCGAGGAGACCGAGCAGGCCGAGGCGGAGGCCTAGCGGCCTGCCCGTGGCGGGCGGGGGTCAACCCCGCCCCTACATCCGCAACAACGGCCCGGTCGGCTCTCGCTGGCCGGGCCGTTGGCGTTGGGGGGATCAGTCCTCGAGCGGCGCCTGCGACGGGTCCATCATCAGGCCGACGAACAAGGCGGTGTCGGTCAGGTCGTCGTGGATCATGTAGACGAAGGGCCGGTCCACGTAGATGGCGGTCAGCTCGTCGGGGCCGGCGGAGCCGTCCTTCATGGTGATGCCGGTGGCGGCTGCGGCCTCGGTGCCCTGCTCGTCCACCCGCACGAAGGCCTTGTGGCGGGCCGCGCCGATCCAGATCTGACCGTCTTCGGGGGCCACGATGCCGGAGAAGTCAGCCAGCACGGGGTCGAAGGCGTCGGTGATGCCCAGGGACTGCAGGGCCTGCTCGAAGGGCAGGTCGTAGTCCATCTGGAAGCTGGGCAGCTCCACCGTGAACTCCTCGCGCTCCGAGAGGATGGCGAGATGATCGCTGACGGTGGCATCGTCCAGGGAGGCCACCAGGTCGTCGATGTCTCCCGCAGTGGGGGGCAGCAGGATGACCATGGACAGCTCGTCGCCGTCGTAGGGGAGCTGCAGGACCTGGGTACCGTCGGGCTGCTCACCGGCCATGAAGGTGGCCTCGGCGTGCATCATGGGCACGGTCACCGTGTCGCCGTCGGCCAGCTCGAAGGAGCCGGTCTCGGTCTCGCGGTGGTCGAACTCGGTGGCCCAGTCGGCTGTGAAGTAGATGGCGTTGACCAGGGCGAGCACGGTGTCGCCGTCGATGTCACCGGACTCGAACAGCTCTGGGATGCGGTCGCGGGTGACGTCTGCGACCCAGTCGTTGATCTCCGCACGCACGGCCTCGGGATCCGTCCGGAAGTCCGCTTCCTCGAGGGGCGCGCCGTAGCTGCCGTCGAGCAGGTCGAGGTAGCTGGGCTCGAAGGGGTAGCCCTGACGGCCCCAGACGCGGTTGGCGCTGTACAGGGTGTAGCCGCGGTAGTGCTCGCCGCTCAGGTCGGCCAGCAGGGCGCCCAGGCTGTCGTGCCAGCTGGACTCACCTCCCTCGGGCACCGACATGGCATCGGCGATCTGGGCCTCGGTCTCACCCTCGGCGCCGCCGTAGACCATCGACAGACAGGCCACCATGGAGAAGGGAGAGAAGAACAGGTTGCCACCGTCCGAGACCGAGACCGTCTGCAGCATGTCCCAGGCCAGCTCGTTGTTGCCGACGGAGACGGGGGTCAGAGCCTCGCTGCGGTGGTCGACCAGGCGCGGGTCGGGGGGGTGGCAGGCGATGGCGCCGAGGGCGAGGGCGGCGAGGGCGAGGTGGGCGGGACGGGTCATGGTGGCTCCGCGGGAGTGGGTGTCGGCCCCGGTAGGAGCAAGACCCGTGCCATGCCGTGGAACGCCGGTTTTCGTGAATTGTGGACGATAACCGTGATCCCTGTGCCAGGATCCGGCACAGCAAACGCAGAAGCGCCGGGGGGGACCCGGCGGTCCGCC
>CAZHIK010000407.1:0-8012 GCA_964532635.1 uncultured Enterobacterales bacterium | reverse complement strand
CCACACCAGCAACTCCTGTCCTGGGTGGGGCTCGTTCTCCCCGAAGTCCACCAGCAGACGCCCCTCGGCGGCGTTCCAGGTACCCCCCGGAGGCGCCAGCGCCCTGAGCGCCACCAACCGGTCCCCGCTGCTGCGCAAGGGCAATACGAGCACCATCGAAGCGTAGCGTCCATGGATCACGGGCCCCACCGGCGAGAGGGAGGGCGCCGTCCAGCCCAGCAGCAGCGCGCAACAGGCAAGGGCCGGCGCCCCGGTCCGCGCTCGGGGCCAGGCCAGTGATGCGCAGAGCCCCGCGCCCAGCAGTCCAGCCAGCACCGTCAACGGCAGTCGGGTGCCGATCAGGAGCCCAAAGAGCAGGGGGAAGCTGAGCCAGAAGAGGGGGGCACGCATGGTGCCCAGGGCATCTCAAGGTCCGTGCCAGGAATACGCCCGCCGCCCAAACGAGCGATTCCGGCGGTTCGAACCGAACTATGACACAACACCGCGGTTCACTGGATCGTCGAACTGTCGAAACTTCGTCGACGAAGTTCGACGATCTTCGTCACCTGGACCCCGAAACAGACAGGGCACTCGAGGGCTCTCCCAGGCACGCGCGCCAGCCCGGGTTAGACCTGGCAGGGTGCGCGCAGGAAGACGACGTTCACCCAAAGCTCCGGAGCGATGGTGCTTCCACTCCTGATGTTCCTTCTCGTGGCGGTCTTTCCGGCCATGGGTCAGCAGATCCACCTCCTCGAGCTCGATGGGGCGGTCGGCCCCGGCTCGGCCCGCTACATCGTCGATGGCATCGAGGAAGCCGAGCAGGCCGGCGTGGACGCCGTGGTGATCGTCATCGACACCCCGGGCGGGCTGCTCGACAGCACCCGTGACATCGTCAAGGCCGAGCTGGGCGCCGAGGTTCCCGTCATCGCCTACGTCTCTCCCGCGGGTTCGCGGGCGGGCTCCGCCGGCGTGTTCATCACCATGGCGGCGAATGTCGCCGTGATGGCCCCGGGCACCACCATCGGGGCGGCCCACCCGGTGTCGGCCTTCGGTGGCGACGAGACCACCGATCCGGACGAGACCATCATGGGCGAGAAGGTGATGAACGACACCCTCGCCTGGGCTCGAGCCATCGCCGAGCAGCGCGACCGCCCCATGGACTGGTCCGAGGATTCCGTGCGCGAGTCCAAGGCGGTCACCAGCAGTGAGGCATTGGAGCAGGGCATCATCGACATGGTCGCCGAAGACCTCGACGACCTGCTCCAGCAGGCCCACGGCATGGAGGTCACCACCGCAGCGGGCACCGTCGTGCTGAACACCGCAGGTGCCAACCAGTACTCCCAGGAGATGGTCCTCGAGGAACGCCTGTTGCACTTCCTGGGCGATCCCAACGTGCTCTACGCCCTGATCGCCCTGGGGCTGCTGGCCCTGTACGTCGAGTTCCACAACCCCGGCCTGGTGGTGCCGGGTGTGCTGGGTGTGGCCATGCTGGTGGCCGCCGGCATCGGGCTGTCCATCGTGCCCTTCAACATCGGCGGCCTGCTGTTGGTGGTGCTGGGCTTCGCCCTGTTCGCCCTGGAGATATGGATCCCATCCTACGGAGCGCTCACCGTCGGGGGCATCCTGTCCCTGGCGGCGGGCGGCATCCTGCTCTTCAACGGCGAAGACCCCGTCTTCGACCTGCGCGTCTCACCCTTCACCATCGGCTCGGTGGCCCTCACCGTGGGCGGCATCGTCGCGTTGGTGATGGTCTTGGTGGTCCGGGCCCAGCGGGGCCAGGTGGCCGTGGGCGCGGAAGGCCTGCCCGGCGAGACCGCCGAGGTCACCGAAGGCGGCGAGGACGCCGGCTGGGTGCTGGTTGACGGCGCCCTGTGGAAGGCCACCTGGACCGGGTCCATCCCCGAAGGCGCCACCGTCAAGGTGCTGCGCGTCGAATCCCTACGCCTGGTGGTGGAGCCCTTGCCCGCCACCGAGATCGAAAAATCCCCCACCGAGTCGGCATAGCCGCTCCCCCGAGTTTCCCCAGGAGTCCCCATGGAAGGCATCGTCGTAGCTGCCGTCATCGTATTCTTCGTAGTCCTGTCGGCCGTCAAGGTCATCAAGGAGTACGAGCGGGCGGTCATCTTCCGCCTCGGCCGTATCATCCCCGCCAAGGGGCCCGGCATCATCCTGCTCATTCCCGGCGTCGACAAGATGCAGCGCATCTCGCTGCGCGTGATCGTGCTCGACGTGGAGAAGCAGGACGTCATCACCCGCGACAACGTGTCCGTGGCCGTCAACGCCGTGGTCTACTTCAAGGTGGTCGACCCCGTGAAGGCGCTGCTGTCGGTCGAAGACTACTACTTCGCCACCGCCCAGCTCGCGCAGACCACCCTGCGCTCCGTGGCCGGTGAAGCCGAGCTGGACGAGCTGCTGTCCCAGCGCGATGAGATCAACCACAAGCTGCAGGAGATCCTGGACCGCCACACCGACCCGTGGGGCATCAAGGTCACCCAGGTCGAGGTCAAGCACATCGACCTGCCCCAGGAGATGCAGCGCGCCATGGCCAAGCAGGCCGAGGCCGAGCGTGAGCGCCGCGCCAAGGTCATCGCCGCCAGCGGTGAGCAGCAGGCCTCCGCCAAGCTGGTCGAAGCCGCCCAGCTGATGGACGCCACCCCCACCGCTCTGCAGCTGCGCTACCTGCAGACCTTGAGCGAGATCGCGGTCGAGAACAACAGCACCACGGTCTTCCCGATTCCGATGGACCTGTTCGAGGCCTTCCGGGTCAAGCCCATCGTTCGAAAGTCGGACTAGTCACACCGTCCTGCGAGGGCCACCCTTGACCCACTCCTACGACTTCGACCGCTTCCCGGACCAGCGGCGCCGCGTGGAGATCCACCGGCTGTTCCAGCAGGCCAACGTCCTGCTGGAGCGCGAGCTGCTGCTGCTGCGCACACTGGGCCTGGCCCCGCAGCATGACGTGCTGGAGATCGGGTGCGGGCCGGGCTTCCTCACCGGAGCGGTGGCCACCCTGCTGCCCCAGGGCAAGGCCACCGGGCTGGACCTCAGCAGTGAGATGTTGGCCGTGGCCCGCACCGTCGTGGCCCCCGAGCACCCCAACCTGAGCTTCGAGCAAGGCAGCGCCTACGAGCTGCCCTTCGCCGACGACAGCTTCGACTTCGCCTACAGCCGCCTGGTGTTCCAGCACCTGGCGGACCCCCAGGCCGCGCTGGCCGAGGCCAGACGGGTGGTCAAGCCCGGGGGCATGGTCTGCGTCGTGGACATCGACGACGACTGGCTCACCCTGCACCCGCACAGTCCAGCCCTCGAGCGCTTCACTCAGCGGGTGATCCAGGCCAAGGAACAGCAGGACGGCGATCGTCGCGTGGGCCGCAAGCTGGCGTGGATGATGCGCCGCGCAGGCTTCTCCCGGGTCCAGCAGCGCGTCGAGACGTTCTCGAGCCTCGAGGTGGGCCTGGAGCCCTTCATGCACCTCACCACCTGGTTCAAGGCCTCACTGCTCGATGGAGCCACAGCCCAGTCCATGGTCGAGGAGATCCGCGCCGAGCTGGCGGAAGCCGAGGATCCCGTCGGCCTGGCTGGTATATTCGTCGCGATCGGTACCACCTAGGACAAGCCATGCTGCTGCAATGGTTGATGGGCCTCGAGAAGGTCCACCGCGCCGAGACCCAGGAGGAACGCGAGGAGATCTTCCGCTTCCGCTACCGTATCTACGTCGAGGAGCTCAAGAAGGGCTTCTTGGACGTGGACCACGAGCGCAAGATGATCCGGGACGAAGACGACGACTCCGAGGGCGCGGTGCTGTTCTACACCGCCTCCAAGGGCGAGGTCACCGGCACCGTCCGCGCCGTGATCTGGCGACCCATGTCCGTGCCGGCCGAGGTCTACCGCCGCTTCTCGCTGCACATGTTCCCGGAAGTCCACAAGCTGACCACGGCCGAGACCTCTCGCCTGCTCATCGACCGCTCGGTCCGCGGCTCCCTGATCCTGCCGGCCCTGGCCCGCACCATGTACGAGCACATGATCGACGATGACGTCGAGCTGGTCTTCGCCTACTGTGCGCCGGGCCTGGTGCGCGCCTACCGCAAGCTGGGCTACCGCCCCTACAACGGCGAGCTGGTCTGCAACCAGGATGGCGTGCGCGTGCCCCTGGTGGGGGTGCTGTCGGACATCGACTACCTGCAGCGGGTGGGCTCGCCCGTGGCGCCGCTGGTCAAGCAGCACTTCGGCCCGGGCAAGCGCCCCTTCCTGGATCTGCGCCCGTTCGCCGAGGTGCTCGATCCAGGCCCCCTCCCCTTCGAGGTCGAGCCGGAGGTGGTCTGGAACCACCTCCAGGAGCAGCTGCTCACCGAAGAAGACGACACGTCCCGCGCCAAGACCCTACTGGACACCCTGCCCGACCAGGCCATCCGCAAGCTGGCTGGCAAGGGCTTCATCATGGACATCCCTGCCGATCGCACCGTGGTCCGCCAGGACCTGATCGAGAAGGAGATGTACTTCATCCTCGAAGGGGCCTTCGTGGTGGAGACCAGCACCCGGGTGCTGGCCCACCTGCACCGGGGGGATGTCTTCGGAGAAATTGCCCTGCTGGTGGACGAAGGTCGCCGCACGGCCACCATCCGCTCCCTCACCCCAGGCAAGGTCCTGGTGCTGCGGCGCCGCTTCCTCGAGGAGCTGATGCGGGATGACCCGGGACTGTCCTCCCGCATCCTGTTCAACCTCAGCCGCATCCTCGCGGAGCGCATGGCTGGTATGCTGTCCGAGGTCTGATCCGCACACCTCGGCAGCGCATGCTCACCACCTCTCCCGACAAGGACCCCGACTTCACCGGACGCGATGAGCCTGTCTTCGACATGAAGCTCATCGCGCCCAACCTGCGCTTCATCCGTGAGGACTACGGGCCCGAAGTCGAGGAGCAGCTCTACGAGGTCTGGGGGATCAGCCGCGAGGAGACCCGCGAGAGGAACCGCTGGATCACCTACGACTGCGCCCTGGCACTCAACAAGGCCATGGTGGAGGTCACCGGCGATCCCGAGGTGACCTACAAAGCGGGCCTGCGCAGCTCCGAGACCTCCGAGCTGGGGGCGGTGTACTACGCGGCCAAGCTGCTCGCGACCACGCGGCTGATCTACACGCGCTTCCCCACCTGGGGGAAGAGCATGACCAACATCACCGAGTACGAGCTGCTCGATATCTCCGACAACGAGGCTCGCTTCGAGTTCAGGGTCAAGGAGGGCTACCCGGACCACCCGCTCTTCGACGCCAAGCGCAAGGGCATCCTGGCCTCCATCCCCCTCAGCCAGGGCCTGCCCCCCGCCGAGATCATCGAGGAGCAGTGCATCAACGAGGGAGCGCCCACCTGCATCTACAGGGTGCGCTGGACCACCCCGGGCTCCAAGTACCGCTTCATGTCCACCATGACCGTGCTCGGGACCGCGCTGGGCCTGGGTTCCGGATTCCTGCTGCCCGGCCACCCCGCCTTGTGGGCTGTCGGCGGCCTCTTCGCAGGCCTGGGCCTGGGCGGACTCCGGCGGATGGCCCGCCGCGCGCGGTTGGCTCTGGACAAGACCCGCATGCAGGAAGGCCAGATCGGCACCCTCGAGGGCCTGATCCACACCCAACGCGACCAGGCCACCCGGCTGCAGACCCTGCGGGAGATCTCGGACCTGCTCCACCGCAGCACCGGCGAGCGAGAGCTGATCGCTACCGCCACCGAACGAATCTGCAAGCGCCTGCGCTTCGAGCGCGTGATCTACTGGCGCGCCGAGAACGATCGCCTGATGCCTGCAGGCGGCGCGGGCATCGCGCCGGAGCTAGCGGCGGCCATGGGCGAGCTGTGGCTACCGCTGAAGCCCAGCACCGAAGGCCGCCCGCTGGACCTGCCCCTGTTCGGCCGGGTGCTGGAGTCGGGCGAGGGCCAGCGCATCAACGACGTAGGTGCCTATCGGGACCAGCTCACCCCCCGCGGCCAGGCCCTGCTGGACCGCATCTCACCAGGCCCCTTCGTGGTGGTGCCCGTGCGCTCCGAGGGCGTGGGCGTGGGCGTGCTCGCGGCCGACCGCCCCCACCAGGGCGCCGGGGTCAGCGACGCCGACCAGAGCATGCTCGAGCAGGTGGCCAACCAGCTGGGGCTCGCGCTGGACAACGTGCGCATGCTCGAGAGCCTGCGACAGCAGAAGCAGGAGCTCGAGAACAACCTGATGCTCACCGAGAAGTTCTCCCAGTACCTGCAGCCCAACGTGGTGCAACGCCTGCGCGAGAACCCCAGCGAGCGCCTCGAGATCGGTGGCACCACCATCCGCGCCTCGGTGCTGTTCTCGGACATCAAGGGCTTCACCGAGTGGGCCGAGGGCCGCGAGTCGGCCGAGGTCGTGGACTGCCTCAACCAGTACTTCCGGGAGATGGACGCCATCATCGCCCGCACCGGGGGCATCCTCGACAAGCGCATGGGCGACGGCTTGATGGTGGTCTTCCTGCACCCACCAGGCAGCAGCACCGATCTGTTCGAGGCTGGCCTGGACGACGAGGACACCCCACGCCACCCCGCCGAGCGGGCCCTCGAGGCCGCGCTGGACATGCAGCGTGAAGCCCGGCGCCAGGCCGAGCTGGGGGCCGACAGCGGCTTCCCGGGCAAGCCCATCCGCGTGGGTGTGGCCCACGGCTGGGTCCACGCAGGAAACATCGGCTCCGAGCACCGAATCGAGTACACCGTCATGGGCGACACGGTGAATGTGGCCAGCCGCCTCGAGCACATGTGCACCCCGGGATCGGTGTTCACCACCCGGCTCACCCTGCACAACGCCGGCGCCTCACAGTTCCCGGCCACACCCCTGGGGCCCACCAAGCTCAAGGGCCGCAAGGAGCCGGTTCAGGTCATGCGCCTGCTCACCGACGATGAGATCGAGGGTATGGGGGGCGAGGTCTAACCGCCGACCCACCCCACCCAGGCGGGGCCGAACTCCTGGGCGAAGGCAGCACCCAGCGGCTCGCCCAGCAACAGGGTGGCGGTGCGCTCGCAGCGGTGCAGCAAGCCGTGGGACAGCTGCTGCCGATCGTGGGGGCCAGCGCTGCCCAGGCTGGAGCGGACGCGGGCGCCGCCGTAGGCGGAGACGTGGCTGCTGAGCACGCCGGCCAGCATCTCGGCTTGCTCGGGGGAGACCTGGTGGCGGGCCACGAACCCGAGCCGCCAGGCCTCGACGTCGGCCTGCAGCTGCCGCAGATCGTTCAGCTCGAAGTCCGCGTCGCCGGATCCCAACAGCAGCAGCGCACCGGGGTGTTCCCCCAGGCCCAGCTCATGCAAGGTCCGGGCGTCGTCGAGCCGACCCACCAGCCGCTGGAGCTGCTGCTGCTGACGCAGCAGCACCAGGCCCTCGATCAGCACGGCCAGGGCCAGGAATCCCACCACCAGGCGCATCACCGACAGGCGGGCGTACCAGGGCGGGCGCGGCTTGCGGCGAGGGATGGGGACGGTCGCGTGCTGGGTCACGGTGCCTCCGCCCACGGGCCTAACCTCGGTGGAGAACCTCGGCCCGGCGGAGGTTAGGCTCCCCACCATGCGGATCGCCTGCGCGCTCACCCTGCCGATGCTGGCCTGTCAGGCGACGGGGCCGGACGCCGACGTACCAGCGCCCGAACAACAGCAGCTCCGCGACCACGGTGCCGCCCTGTACGATCGAGTGGGCTGGACCTACCAGCACCGCGAGGCCGCAGCCCTGGCCCAGCAGTTCACCCAGCGCCACGCCAACCCGGATCGGGTGATGGCCATGCTGCCCCTCGAGCCCGGCGACACCACCGCCGACGTCGGGGCCGGCGTGGGCTGGTTCACCTTCCGCCTGGCCCGGGCCACCGGCCCCGAAGGCCGCGTGCTGGCCCTGGACATCCAGCCCGAGGCGGTGGAGCTGGTCCGGGCCCGGGGGCTGGACCGCGGCATCAACCCCTACGACAACGTGGAGCCCCGGATCAGCGCCGTTCACGACTGCGAGCTCGAGGCCGACAGCGTGGACCTGGCCTTCATGGCCCACCTGGGCTTCTAC
>CAZHIK010000406.1:753-8013 GCA_964532635.1 uncultured Enterobacterales bacterium | reverse complement strand
CAGGCCCAACACGGGGGCGACCACCATGGTGGACAGGGACTTGGCCTGGTTCTCAACGGAGAGGATGGTGGCGCCGTAGGCCTCGGGGGCGCGGGCGTCGAAGCGGGAGATGAGCACCGGGCGCCACAGGTTCTGCAGGGTGTGCAGCAGCACGAAGATCACCACGGCCGCGGCGAACCAGCCAGCGAACAGGGCGGGCAGCAGCAGGAGGTACAGGGCGGTGGCGCCGCCCCAGCACTGCCAGGCGGCGCGGTCCTCGCTGCCGCTGCGCTCCACCAGCCTGTGGGCCTTGCGGCTGGCCGCGGCCGAGATCAGGTGCAGCACCAGGAACACCGGCCCAACCAGCAGCGCGGTCTGGCGCGCCTCGTCCAGATCCCCCAGCACCGCGGCCCCCGCCAGGCTCGCCACCGCCGCGGCCTGGAGCAGGGGCTGCAGGTAGTCCCTGGCGGCCTTGAAGACCCCTTCGAAGCCCATGGACTCGCCCACCAGGCGGCGCAGTCCCGGATCCCGGGCCGCCGCCACCAGCACGGTCCACAGCCGCCGGGCCACCTCGAGGGGAGAGGCCTTCACGTCCTGCTGCCCGTCCAGTTCCCTGGGGTAGCCAGCGAAGTTGATCAGCCCCGCCACGTACGGCGGGATGCTCGCAACGAACACCCAGACGTAGCTACCCCCCGCGAGCACGATGAGCGCCCCGATGAGCACCGACAGCGCCGAGCCCAGCTTGCTCCAGGACCGGGTGTAGCCGTACACCTTCGTGCGCTCGTCCTCGCGCCCTTGAACCCGCAGCCAGGAGAAGATCATCGCCTTGTGGGTGCCGGTGCGAAAGGCGTCGCCCAAGGCGAAGAACAGCATCGCTGCGAACAGCAGGGGCAGGCCGTCGGCGAAGGCGAAGACGGTGAAGCTGACGATGTAGGCGGCGAACGAGGTCATCATGGCCCGCCGCCGGCCGTACAGGTCGGCCACCATGCCCGAGGGGACCTCGAAGACGTTGATGGCCACCTCGCGGAAGGCGATCAGCAGCCCGATGGCGAAGAAGGACAGCCCCTTGTCCATGAACGCCAGGATCAGGAAGGGCTCGAAGTAGCGCTGGTTCTTGAGGAAGCCGTAGAGGCTGAAGCGCAGGAGCATCGCCCGAGTTTGCCACGAACCGCTGGGCCGGCGGGCGGTCTATGCTGGGACCCAGCTTACGGAGCCTCCATGTTTCGCCCCATCGTGCTCTCCACGCTGCTTTCCCTGGCCTGCTCTGGCACCCCCGAGCGTCCGGAGGCCCCGCCATCGGTGCGCCTGGTGGAGCTTCCCGATCGCACGCTCGTCGCGGAGCTGTCGGCCGAGGAAGCAGCCCGTGTCGAGGCCATCCTGGCCCGGATGGAGCCCAACGAGGGCTGGGCGGTCACGCCGCCCCCATGGGATGCTGCCCTGGTGGTCCGCGGAGAGGACGGGGGCGAGCGGGTGCTGTGGCCTGCGGGGGTGATCCTCAGGGAGAACCGGAGCGATCCCTGGAACCGCAGCCTGGCCGGGGCCGACGGAAGCCTCGATCCGGACGTGCAGGACTACCGCCTGCGGGACGAGGACGAAGCCTGGATCTGGGCTCTGTTCGGCCGCCACCTGGGCCCCACAGAGGTGAAGCAGTACCAGATGGTGGAGCCCATGGAGGGGTTGTTTCCCTAGCTCGCGCCGGCATCGTCACTCTTCCGGGTCGGCCACGCGCAGCATCGTGCGGAAGTCGAGGTCGCAGCTGGGCCGGTCCCAGGAGGGGCAGATTTCTCGGTCCTCGGCGTCCGTCCAGCTCTCGTCCGGTTCATGGCAGCTCGGGCCCTGGACGAGCAGGTCCACGTCGACATCGGTGTAGCTGTTGCCCTGCAGGCTGGCACTGGCGTCATCCAGGAAGACCGCGGCGCCGGCGGCTTGCCCGAGGCTGGAGCCCGAGATCAGCAGGCCGCTGCTGCCGTCCCAGGCCTCGATCCCACGGCCAGCCCAGACAGCATCGCCGCAGCGGACGGTTGAGCCATGGGGCTCGCCTTCGCCTCCGTGGACCTCACTGTTCAGGATCTCGAAGCTGCCAGGACCCCCCAGCCAGATGCCCGCGATCAGGGCCCCGCCAACCTCGGTATCCGAGACCAGGATGCTCGGCTCTCCACCGTTGTCGTGGGGATCGACGTAGATTCCGACCCCACCGCCCAGATCCGCGCTCGGCTGCGTGTCGTCGATCCAGGAAGCGCTGAGCTCGAGGCGCGCGTTGTGGACAACGGCGGCACCGGCGAAGTCGTTGCCGGTGAGGGTACAGTCGTCGCAGCGGGCCACGCTGTCGTCGTTGACATAGAGACCCGGCCCCTCGTTTTCGCGAACCGTGAGCCCCCGGGCCTCGAGCGTGGCGCCCCTCTGGACAGCGATGCCGGGAGCCGCCGTTCCCTCCAGGCCGGTACCCATGAGGGTGCCCTCGATCAGGCTGTCGACCACTCGGAGCGTGGCGCCATCCCAGCCGACTTGCACCCCCATCACCCTGTTGTCGGCCACGACGCTGTCGAGCAGCTCCACGTAGGCAGTGTGGTTCACGGTGATGCCGTAGCCACCAGCCAGTGTGCCCAGCCACGGCACACAGGCGGTGTCGCGGATCTCGGACCTCTCGATGACCGCGGTGGTCATCGCTCCATCGGCGGTAGTCGGCCCGGAAACCGAGATCCCCACGTCATGACTGGCCTCGACGACGCTGTCCTCGAGGACCAACGCGGCTCCGTCTTGTACGTGGACGCCGTATCCCGCAAAGTCCAAGACTCCAGGGGCCGTCTCGAGTACCTGGCCGGACGTCAGGAACAGCTCGCTACCCATCCCGGTGGCCATGGCCCCGATGAAGGTGTTGCCTTGGATGGTGCAGTCGGCGCATTCCAGCATGGCGCCCGAGTCCGTGACCACGCCCATCCCATAGGCGGCGCTTCCCTCCACCTCGATCGGCATGGAGTCCCTGACCGCTGTGCGCTGGAGGGTGACCTCACTCCCTTCGCCGGAGGAGAGCACGCCCACCCAGTGGTTCTCTGCGATCTCCAGGTCGAGCCCCTCGAGGAGGGCACCATCGGTGACGACGATCCCCAACCCGTACTGGCCCGCATCTGACGGGATCGTACCTCGGATCGCGGTGTCTACCAGGCGGAGGCGGGTGCCCTCGGCCCAGCCGTACACGCCTTCGCCACGGGTGCCCTCGATGCTGCTGGTCGAGACCTCCACGTCAGCGCCTTCGTAGGCCAGGATGCCCCAACCCTCGGCGCCTATGTCCTCGGGCTGGGTGTCCAGGATGCGGGTGCCTGTGAGCATCGCCGAGCTGCCTGTGTCCTTCACCCGCACGCCAACGGCCGCGCTGTCGGCGATCAGGCAGTCGGAGGCCTCGACCCTCCCGCCGCTGTGGACGTTGATCCCGACGCCGTGGGTGTCGCCGCTGCTCATGCGGGTGGCGTGGATCTCGACTCCATCGATGCTCAGCATCGTGCCCTCGCCCTGGACCAGGACGCCGGAGACCCCTACGTCGCGGATGGTGACGTTGGTGGCGGTCGCCACTGGAGGGGTCGCCCAGGCGTCCCAGACGGAGATGGCTGGGGCACCTGTGCCCTCGATGTCGAGGTCATGCAGGTTGACCTCGCCGCCTTCCACCTCGACGCCGAGCCCTTCCCCGCCTCGGATAGTCAGCCCCGAAGCCGACGCGGAGTGGTCTTTGGCGTCCAGCCGAAGCGCGGCGGCGTTCGCGTCCGCATCCTGGGCGTCGATGATCACCAGGTCGGCACAGCGGCCCTGCAGGACGAGATCGCCACGCGGACGCCACTCCAGCAGCTCTCGATACTCTCCCTGGGCCACCACCACATGCCCGCCCCCATCGTCGCCCGCGCGCGCCAGGGCTTCGGCGATGCTCGGGTAGGGAGCGTGCTCGCTGCCATCCCCGTCCTCGTCTGAGTCCGCGTCTACGTGAAGTGTGCCCTCGTTTCGCGCCAGATCACCCCAAGGACCCTGGCCGCAGGCTTCCGGTACGCAGGCACCCTCATCGATCAGTTGGCCCTCGGGGCAGGTGGTGGGCTCCTCGTCGGAGGGGGCCTCAGGGGGCGGGCAGGCGCATAGCAGCACGAGCACCGTCAGGGCGGCGCTCGTGCCTATGGCGGAAGAGGAAGTCGTCCGAGGCATGATGTCGAGCATTATGCACTACGGGCGGGGGGCAACCTCGCCCCTACAATGGTCTCGCTAGCTACCGCAGCCCGCTTGGCCTTCGCTCCCCGAGGTGAACGTGACCGGGACCTCGAGGGTGCCGCCGGCGAAGTCGATGGCGATGATGCCCTCGCCGACGCAGGCGCCCAGGGCGAAGCCGCGCAGCAGCGGCTCGTAGTCCCAGCTCAGCACCAGGTCCTCGGGGCCTTCGATGATGCGGATGTCCAGGTCCGCACCGTCGGGGGGGATCACCCAGCGCTCGCCGTCGTCGAAGTCACCCAGGCCCAGCATGATGACCCCGGCCTCGACCTCGAGGCGGTCGAGCTCGCGGATGTCGTTGATGTCGGAGTCCACCATCTCGTACAGCCGCAGCTCGGGCTCGAAGCCTGCGTCCAGGGTGCGCAGCTCCATGGTGTCGCCCAGGTCGTTGCCCACCTCGGTGACGCCTTCGATGCCTGCGCCCCCGAGAGCGATGGTGTTGACCCAGTCCTGCTGATCCCGCTCGGTGAGCAGGGATCCGTCGTAGCTCCACTCGATGAAGTCCCAGCCGGACATGGAGCGACCCTCGGCGTCCTCCATGACGGTGCCGATGGTGACGGTGGCATCCGCCATCAGGGCCAGGCCCTGGACCTCCACCTGCGAGGGGGCCACGGGCTCGGTGCCGAACAGGCCCTGCTGGAAGGCGAGCACCTCGCTGTGGGCGATGGGCTCCACCCGCAGGATTTTGGTCTCGACTTCGTCGCTGTCGGTGGCGGCCAGCCGCACCTCGACCTCGCCCTCGCTCACGGCGCGCAGGCTGATGGTCTCGCCGCCGTCATGCTCCACCGTGATGACGTCGCTGTCTGCCGTCTCCGCGATGAGGCCGCCGTCCCAGGACGCGTCGTAGTCGTCCAGGACCGCGTCCAGCCGGGCGCCCATGGGGATGGCGTGGCCGAGGCTGCGCCTGCCGGCGCCGTCGTCCGGGTAGGCCATGGGGTCGTAGAAGTCGGCGACGAAGTCGAAGTCGCCCAGGTCCAGATCGAAGTGACCGCCGAACAGGCAGCCGGAGAGGGGGAGGACCAGGGCGAGGGGGAGGAGGCTGCGCAGCGACATGGGAAGGTCTCCGGGTTCGTCGAGCGTTCACCCGGGAAACACGCGGGGCCGGCGGGCTGGGAACCCGCTGCCCGACTTTTTGCTGCCGGCGCTCAGCCGCCTGGGAAGAGGGAGACCTGCTTGCGCGGGGCCTGGGCGCGCTCCTTGCCGCGGCGAGTGGGTGCTTCGGCGGGGCCTCGCACGCCCTGTTGTCGGAACAGCTCGTCCCAGGCCTCGGCGTGGATGGAGCGCGGATCGTCCTGGGCGTCCTCGTCGCGCCAGGTGTCCTTGCGCCACGAGAAGCTGGCGCCGTCGAGGTTGCGGGCCAGCAGCAGGTGCTCGTCGGGGATGCCCGCGAGCAGCGCCGGTGAGTAGCTGGCCAGGATCACCTGGCGCAGGGGATTGTCGGGCCCGCAGGGTTGGCGGGTGTCGACCGCCAGGGCCCGAAGCTGGGCCAGCAGGGCGGGCACGCCCTGGGGGTGGATGCCGCTGGCGGGTTCTTCGAGGCAGACCAGGCCTGCAGGGTTGGGATCGACCTCGAGGGCGGCCAGGGCCAGGGTGCGCAGGGTGCCGTCGCTCAGCGCGCGGGCGTGATGGCGGGTGCCGCGGGTGTCGGTGAGCACCATGTCGAGGTGGCCCCGGGCCGGATCGACCTGGACCTGGAAGGAGCGCACGCCCCCCAGCAGGGCGTCGAGCCGGGAGGCCAGGTGGGAGTACAGGGCGTCGGCGCCCCCTTCGCCCTGGCGGTCGCGGTGGCGGGCCAAGTGGTGGAGCGTGGCGGCCAGGTGGCTGCCGTCGGACTGCAGGCCTGGCGGGGTGTCGGCTCGATCCGGCGCGCCCAGGGCCGAGGGCTCCATGCGCAGGTGGCGCCAGCTGGCCAGCTCCTGGCGGGCCAGGAGCAGGGTGGGGTGGGAGAAGGCCGAGCGCGCGCTGGACAGCACGGTGCAGGGTAGGTCCTCGGCGTGGAGTTGGTGTGTGCGTGCGCCGGAGTCCTGGTGGATGGTGACGACCCGCCAGCCGCCGTCGAGGGTGGTGCTCAGGTACGGGTGGGCGCGCCGGCCGCGGATCACCGACTCGCGCCACGCCTTCTTGTGGGAGAAGCCCAGGATGCGCCGGGCACGGCTGCGGTGCAGGGCGATCAGCTCCTCGAGCAGGATGCACAGGCCGCCGCCGGGGCGGTCGGGGGTGGGGGCGAGCCTGCCCAGGTGCAGGGAGTAGCGGAGCAGGGTCGCGGAGGCCTTGGCCGGCTGGCCCAGGGCGTCGGTGCCACGAGTGGGCACGACCATCTCGGCCTCGAAGTGGATCTCGGCGGCCTGCCGGTCGCCCCGGCGGAAGAACAGGGCGTCGACACCTTCGCCGTGGACGTTGCCCCGGCAGGCGGCCAGGGCCGCGTCGGCCAAGGGTCGCTCGGCCAGATCCGACAGGAAGGCGATGGCCTCGAAGAGGTTGGACTTGCCGGCCCCGTTGGGGCCCGTGATGCAGGTGAGAGGGCCGAATCGTATGTCGACCTGCGCCAGGTTCTTGAAGCCTCGGACGGCCAGCCTGGTGAGCATATGGGTCTCCCGGTGGAAGGGCTCCTTCGACGATAACCCGCGGTAATCCGAGTGGTCCTGTCGGCCCGGGCTCCAGGAGGGTGGGTGTGGCATGGTAAGACTGCTTGGTCGGAGGAGCTGTCCCAGTGCTCGGTGCACCGAGTCCCACCATCCCGCTGCCACCAGGCCTCGAGCTCGCCGGCCGCTATCGGCTGGGCGCTCCGGTGCGGGGGGGACCCTCCAACAGCTATCTTGCCCACGATGTGGTGCAGGACGGGCCTGTGGTGGTCAAGCTGCTGGCGGCCATGCCCTTCGAGGTGGACCTCGAGCGCGTACGGGCCGAGGTGGCCAGCCTGGGTTCCATGGATGCGGCGACCATCCCTCGCCCCATCGAGGTCTGCGACGCCCGGATCCAGGATCGCTACTGCGTGTTTCTGGTCCAGGAGCAGATCGAGGGTGAATCCCTCGAGGAGCG
>CAZHIK010000406.1:0-743 GCA_964532635.1 uncultured Enterobacterales bacterium | reverse complement strand
CCCATGGATCCTTCCGAGGTGCGCGCGCTGGGCCGCCGTCTGTTCGAGCTGCTCCGCGACTACTCCGAGCACGATCCCCCTCTGATCCACGGCGACATCAATCCCCGCAACCTGCTGCTCACCCCAGCCACTGGTGGGGCCTCGCTGGTGGACTGGGGCTCCGTGAAGGCTGCGGCGCGGGACTGGTCGAGCGACAGCTATGGCCCCGAGGGCTGGACCCAGGCGGTGGATCGGGCCTTCGCGGCACCCGAGGTCCCCATGGGGTCGGCCAACCCGCGCAGTGATCTGTACGGGGTGGGCGCCTGCATGGCCTACGCCCTGACGGGGCTCGAACCCGAAGCCATCAAGGACCTGGACCCGCGGGGTCGCCTGGCGGTCGGCTTGGAGCACAAGCACGTGCCCCGCAGCCTGGCCTCGCTGCTGGTGCCCCTGCTCGAGCCCACCCTCGAGCGGCGCCTGGGCAGCGCCCGAGAGGCCTTGGACAAGCTCCTGGATCCCCTGGCGGGTCGGCGGGGTGGTACCACGGTGCGCCGCAAGGGCGAGGCTGTGGACTGGCACATGGAGCCCCACCCCCGCCTCGGGGCCCTGTGGTCCGGCGCCGGAGTGATCGCCGCTGCCCTGCTGGCGTTGCCCATGCTGGGGGCCGCGCTGGCGGTGGCGCTGCCGGTGGGCTTCGGCATGGAGGGCTGGGTCATCGCCCTGCGGCTGGGCTTGGCCCTCGTCGGTGGCCTCGGGGGGCTGTT
>CAZHIK010000405.1:0-8022 GCA_964532635.1 uncultured Enterobacterales bacterium | reverse complement strand
CCACAGGGATTCTGACCGATCCCAAGATGTTCCGCGAACCGATGTAGGGGAGGGGTTTACCCCCTCCCGAAGCCAGGTATCGGCGGGCGGGGGTAAATCCCGCCCCTACATTGGTATCGGTCGAAATCCCTGCGTCGTCGAACTAGCGCGGCTCCCGCTTCGGGGCGCCAGGCTCCGCTGAGTCGCTCCGAGCGCACTATGCCCCCCGAAACAGTACATTCGAGCGACCATGTGCCTCGGATGTTGACAGTCCGGACCTGCCCGGCCCTCGGCCTCGCTGAAAACCGACGTTCGACAGTGGCTCCTGTTGCGCGTTGGCGTCGGTATCGGCCCATCGTCAACATAGAGGGGACATGGTCGCTGTCTTGTCAGCTTTTCGGGGGCATAGCTTGCTGAGTTCAGTGCGGTCGCTTCGAGCGAGCGCGTCTTCGCAGGGCTCCCTCGGCTTCCGAGCGAAGCTTGGCGTAGGCTCCTCGCTGGATTCGGGTTTCCCGGTACCAGTACCAGGCGCGCTCCCGCGTGAGAACGCCGTCGTGGAGTGGGCCGAAGCGCGGATCGCCCAGCACTCGCTCGAGCTTGGCCAGGTCGGCGCCGGCGATGGGGGGGCACGCGTGGACCGCGGCATGGGACATCCCCAGAAACCGGCCGATCTCGCGGACCGACATCGTGGTCAGCTCCCGCAGCGCCTGGATCAGCAGCCGCCGGGCTGGCCCTCGCCGACGTTGGTCGTCGATGGTGGTGCGGGTGAGCGCGGAGACAGCGGCCTGGATGCTCTCCAAGCTGTGATCCCGCAGTCCCCGCAGGCCGTAGGGCAGATCGCTCCCATCGACCGCGACGCTGGGATCGCTCGAGACGTAGGCGTGGAAGTGCGGCGGATCGCGCTCGGGTGCGGCCACTCCGGGGATCGCCAATCCCACCGCGTCGCGGTGGGTGTCGAAGGGCCAGGCCAGGGGATCTTCTACCAGCTTCCCACGGCAAGGATTGAGGTGCACGTAGCGGATGGTGGTCCGCAGGTGCTGGTGGCTCTGGATCTCCTGGGCTGGCGGTGCGGGGAGCCAGACGGCGCGGCCGTGCTCGTCGCGGTGGTGGTTGCGCCAGCGGGCGTAGCCGCTGAGGCAGCCCAGCCAGCGGGACCAGGCGACGTTTCGTAGGATCACGTGTACGTGGTCGGGCATGATCACGGCTGCGCGGAGCGGGCCCAGCTTCTGCATCCTGTGCCAAAGCTGGGCCGCCTCGTGCCAGTCGTGGATGAGCCAGGAAGGGGGGACGGAGTGGGCGACGAGATGAAGCATGTCCGGATGCCGTTGCACGCGGCGTGCCAGGTTCCTGCAGCGGCGCTGTCTGCCGCCCGGGGCTGCTCGAAGGTTGGTTTTCGTCCACCGGGTCCCGGCTGGGGGTGTCGAAGATCGTCGAGGATCGTCGAAGCTTCGACACCCCGTTCGACGATCCGGGCGCGCGGTGACCGGGATATCCCCTCCGCTGGAGGTCTCATGAAGATCGTGGTCATCACCGGCAGCACCCGTGGCATCGGGCGAGCTCTTGCCCAGGCGTTCCTCGAGCGGGGCTGTGCTGTGGTCGTCTCCGGCCGCAAGCAGGACGACTGCGAGCGTGTCGCGGCCGAGCTGGGAGCGGCCTTCGAGCCCGAGCGGGTGCTCGGCGTGGCCTGCGAGGTCACCGACCCAGCGCAGCTGCAGGCCTTGTGGGACGCTAGCGTGGAACGCTTCGAGCGGGTGGACATCTGGATCAACAACGCGGGCATCGCCCACGGCCAGGCCATGCTCTGGGAGCACGACTCCGCCCTGTTCGGGCGCATCGCCGCCACCAACCTGGGCGGCGCCATGAGCGGATCGGCGGTGGCCATCCGTGGGATGCTGGCCCAGGGCAGTGGCGCGCTGTACAACATGGAGGGCCTGGGCAGCGACGGCCGCATGGTGGAGGGCATGACCCCCTACGGCGCCACCAAGCGAGGCCTGCGCTACCTCGACGACGCCCTGGCCAAGGAGCTGAAGGGCGGTCCGGTCATCGCTGGCTCCATCCTGCCGGGCATGGTGGTCACCGACCTGCTGACAGCAGGGCTCGAGGGGCCCCCCGAGCGCGTGGCTCAGGCCAGGAAGATCTTCACTATCCTGGCCGACCGCGCCGAGGACGTCTGCCCCTGGATCGCCGACAGGGTGCTGGCCAACACCCGCAACGGCGCCCGCATCTCGTGGCTCACCACCGCCAAGGCTGGCTGGCGCTTCATGACCGCGCCGTTCTCCAGGCGCGACCCGTTGGGGCTCAATAGCTGACGGACCAGTCGTCGAAGTAGACGTCCATGTAGTCGGTACGGATACCGTAGGTGCCCCATGAGAACGTGTGGTCCACGGTGCTCAGCACCAGGCTGCCGTCCACGTAGAAGTCCAGGTTCGCGCCGTGGGCCACGAAGCCCAGGGTGTACCAAGTGCGGGTGGCCGGGGTGCCGAAGTGGGCGCTAGCCAGGGTGGTGTAGGCGCCGCAGGCCTTCTTCTTGATGGTGACCAAGCCGTCGTAGCGTAGGGAGGCCACGTACAGGTCGTACTCGGTCTGGTAGCGCAGGAAGACGTGCAGCCCGCTGGTGGTGCTCACCCCCGAGTGCCAGTTCCAGATGTAGCCCCGGTAGCTGACCTCGCCGTCGGTCCAGCGCACCTTGTCGCCGCCGCCGTCGTCGCCCACGGCGAGCACGCGGAAGTTGTAGGTCTCGGTCCAGCCCCGCAGGTAGCTGCTGGACACATGGATCGCGTACAGCTCACCCGAGGTCACGTCCAGGTGGCTGGCACGGGTCTTGTCGGAGCTGGCTTCTACCAGGTAGCCGTCGCTGTAGCTGTCCCAGGTCTCGCCCACCCAGGGATAGCTGGCGGCGTCCCCGATGGAGTAGCTGCCGTTGGCGCCGGTGTAGGCATCGTAGACGTGGGAGCCGTAGCCGCTCTCGCAGGCGCCGTCGCCGGTGCCCTTGCTGGCGATGTAGGGATCGGTGTCCGCGTCGGTGTCGGCGTCGCTGTCCGCATCGGAGTCGCTGTCGGCGTCGGCGTCCGCGTCGGCGTCGGCGTCGGCGTCCGTGTCGGTGTCGGCGTCCGTGTCGCTGTCCGCGTCGGTGTCCGTGTCGGCCTGGGTGTCGCCCTTCGGGACCGCGCTGTCGTCGGACTCACCGCAGGCTGGAGCCAGCAGCGCAGCGAACGCGGCGATGTGCAGCGTGGTGCGGATCAGCGCGCCACCTCGAACTCGCCGTCGTAGAGCACGGGCAAGCCCTTGTAGGTGGTGGCGCCGTCGAACTCACCGAGCATGGTGTCGGCGTCGGTGAACTCGCCCTCCCAGTCGTCGCTGATCACCACCATGCCGCCGCTCGAGATGGCCAGGGTGCCCTCCAGGTCCGGGTCGGACACGATCTCACCGTCGATGGTGGCGGTCTGGGCGCCCAGCAGGGTGGCCAGGACGCCGGCGAAGGTGCAGTCGGCGGTGCCGCTGAGCTGGGTGGCCGCGCTCTCGTCCACATCGACATCAGCGGTACCCGAGCAGGTGTCGGTCACGCCCATGAGCGGGATCTCCACCACTACCTCGACGGTGCCGGTGTAGCTGCCGTCGCGGGTGAAGCCGCTGCCGGTGTCGCCGGTGTCGACGGAGCAGTCGGTGGTCAGGGTTGCGTCGCCGTCGTCGCAGTCGGTGTAGTCCGACACGTAGCCGGTGGGCTGGTCGCAGGCGGAGACGCTGCTGCTGGCGTCGCCGTAGCCGTCGCCGTCGCTGTCGGCGTACCAGGTGGACTGGCCCAGCACCGAGCTGTCGGCGTCGTCGGCCAGACCGTCGCAGTCGTTGTCCAGGCCGTCGCAGAACTCCGCGACGCCAGGGTTCACGTCGCCGGAGCTGTCGTCGCAGTCGGTGTCGTCCTCGATGTAGCCCGAGGGTGCAGTGCAGCTGTCGGTGGAGGTGTACATGTCGCCGTAGCCGTCGCCATCCACGTCGGGGTGCCAGGAGGTCATGCTGGAGGCGTCGGTGCTGTCGTCGGCGTCGTCGGCCAGACCGTCGCAGTCCTCGTCGGTGCCGGCGTCGTCGCAGACCTCGGTGGCGTCGGGGTTGATGGTGGCGTCGCTGTCGTCGCAGTCGGTGTTGTCCAGCACCTGGTCCGAGCCGGCGGCGCAGGCGGCGGTGCCCTTGTCGGCCGCGTCACCGAACCCGTCGCCGTCGGCGTCCGGGTACCAGGTGTTGGTGTCCAGGGCGTCGGCCTCGTCGATCTCGCCGTCGCAGTCGTTGTCCACCTCGTCGCAGTACTCGTCGGCTTCGGGGTTGATGGTGGCGTCGCTGTCGTCGCAGTCCGAGCCGTCGTCGATGTAGCCGGAGGGCTGCTCGCAGTCGTTGATCACCTCGTCGGGGTCGCCGTAGCCGTCCTCGTCGGCGTCGGCGTACCAGTCGGCGTAGGTGAGATCCTCGTCCACCTCGTCGTCGCAGTCGTTGTCCAGCCCGTCGCACCATTCCTCGGCGTCGGGATGGACGTCGGCGTTGTCGTCGTCGCAGTCCGTGCCCTCGGTGGAGTAGCCCGCGGTGCCGGGGCAGCCGGTGGTCTCGGCGTCGGGATCGCCGTAGCCGTCCAGATCGGCGTCGAAGAACAGCGCGACCGTCGCGCCTTCGTCCACGTCGCCGTCACAGTCGTTGTCGCGCCCGTCGCAGGTCTCGTTGGCGTCAGGGTGGATCAGGGGATCGCGGTCGTTGCAGTCCACGTCCTCGGTGTAGCCGTCAGCGTCGGCGTCGACCTCCGAGGCGGTGTCTTCCTTGTCGCCGCAGGCGGTGAGCAGTAGCAGGCTGGCGAGCATTCCGAGGGAGAGGATGCGCATGGGGACCTCCAAGGGGATTTCTCGGAGACTCTACCGCTTCTGGGGGGCGCGACGCTACCCGCGCTGGCGGCGGCGCGCGAAGGGCAGGGCCAGCAGTGCGATCCAGGCCGCCAGGCTGCCGGCCCGATTTCGGCTGGAGCAGGCGCAGCCTTCGGTCGGATCGTCGCCGCTCCCCGTGTCGTCCTCCGAGCCAGGGTCCCCCGGCTCGTGGAGCTCTCCGTCCCCCCAGACCATCACCCAGCCGTCGTCGTGCTCGATGCCCAGTTCCGGCAGCCCGTCGGCGTCCAGATCGCCCAGGCCCGCCACGCGCGTGCCCAGCTCGCAGGATTCCTCGTCGCCGTCGATGGTCAGCTCGACGAGCTGCCCGGCGATCTGCACGTCGCCCAGGGTCACGGAGCCAGCCTCGGCCCTGCCCGCGACCTCGGCCAGGGGGCGTCCCAGGGCCACGCGATGCACGCCGTCGCCGTCGGGGTCCCCCATGGAGGTGGAAGAGATCTCCTCGCCCGACAGCTCGCTCATCTCGGCGATCTGCTCGAGGTCGGCGTGGCCGGCGTACAGCAGCGCACCGTGCCAGTGGCCGATCAGCACGTCGTCGCAGCCGTCGCCGTTCACATCGCCCGTAGCGGCCAGCTCCCTTCCGAATCTCTGGATGCCGTGGGGGGCTTCGAGCTTGACCAGTTGCTCGCCGATGGTGGGACCGCCAGCGTAGATCACCACGCTCTCGCTGTTGTGGCCGCCGGAGGTCACCAGGTCTGGGTAGCCGTCGCAGTTGACGTCGCCCGCAGCGACCATCGCCTCGCCCGAGCTGTAGGAGCCGGGGTTTTCGAGCAGCAGCGCTTCGGCGATGCCGCCGGCCCCGCCCCGGTAGACGTGCACCCCGTCGTCGTCCCAGCTTTCGTTGCAGATGCCGATGGCCACGTCATCGTAGCCGTCTTGGTCCAGATCGCCGGGCAGGGCGGCCGAGTTTCCGAACTGCCCGCCCTGGATGGGGGGGACGTCGTAGAAGACCTCGGCGTCGGGACCTTCGGGCGAGCCCGGAAAGATCCAGGCACCCTCTTCCCAGGTGGCCAGGATGTCGTCGTAGCCGTCGCCGTCGAAGTCGCCGATGATACCGCCGGCGGTGCCCAGGTAGTCGATCCAGTCGGGACCGAAGGCCTCCATCACCGGGCTGGGATCGATACCATCGGGGGTGCCCAGGAAGACCTGCATGTGGCCCTGGCCGTTGCCGTCGGGGCCCTCGGACTGGGGATCGAAGACCACCAGGTCGTCGTAGCCGTCGCCGTTGACGTCGCCGCCGCCGGCGGGCCAGGCGCTGCGGCTGGGATCGAGCGCCATGGTGGGCGGGGTGGTGGGGCAGGCCCACAGCGGGGCGGTCACGGCGACGAGCAGTGCGAGCATAGGTGTCTCCTCCCGGGGGGTGGGCCCAGGGTAGCTCGAGCGCCCGAGCTTCGCTGATCAGGCCTGGGCCGCCACCCGCCTCCAGACGCTGGGGCTGCTGCCCACCGCGCGCTTGAAGGCCCGGCTGAACGCTGCCTCGCTGGCGTAGCCGACCCGCTCGGCCACGTCGTAGATGCTGTCGCCCCGGCGCAGGCCTCGGCGGGCCACCAGCATGCGCCAGCGGGTGACGTAGGCGGCCGGGGCTTCGCCCACCACGGCCTCGAAGCGCTGGTAGAAGGCGGAGCGGGACATGCCGGCCGTGCGCGCCAATCGGGCCGCGGTCCATGGGCGTCCGGGCTGCTCGTGCAGCGCCGCCAAGGCCCGGGAGAGCTGGGGGTCCACCAGGGCCGCCAGCCAGGAGCCGCCGGCCGCCCGCTGCTGAGACACCCAGGCCCGCAGGGCCTGGATGAAGAGCACATCGGACAGCCGCTCCACCACGATCGCGGCGCCGGGGCGGTCGCTGTCGATCTCGTCGGCCAGCAGGCGCAGGGTGGCGTCGAGCCAGGCCGCGGTGGAGCCGGCAGAGCCCGAGGCCAGGATCAGGGGCGGCAGGAAGGGCAGCAGCGCGGCCCGGGCTTCGATCCCCAGGTGGAAGCTGCCGCAGAGGATCGACGTGTCGGCGCCTTCGCCACCGTGGCACACGCATGGCAGCCCATCGACACCAGGCTGGTGGGGCAGGGTGCGGATGTGGACCGAGGGGGTGCCCGGCGGATCGCTCAGGGTGTGGGGGTGGCCGTGGGGCAGCACCAGCAGGTCCCCGGCGCGGAAGGGCAGGGGCTCGGGCTCGCCTTCGACCTCGATCCAACCGGCGCCCCGCACGATCACGTGGAAGATGGCGGCCTGGGAGCCCTTGGTGTGCACCGCCCAGGGGCGGCCCAGCTGGGCCCGGCAGAACACCGTGCCGTGGACCTCGAGCATCGACAGGCTGCTACTCAGGGCATCCATAGTGGCTCCGGTGGACGAACTATCATGGATACTGGATGATTCATCATTCAAAAGTCCATAACCATGGACTATCTATACAGTGTCCACAGCGGACGTCAACCTCGAAACCGGAGAACAACATGCTTCGCGTCTGGATCGCCACCGTCCTCAACTTCTTCCTCCCCGGCGCCGGCTACATGATCAACGGCAAGCGCTGGCTGCTGGGCCTGGTCTTCCTGCTGGGTGCTTTCGGCCTGACCTTCGTCGAGTTCTCCATCAAGCCCCTGGACATCACGCTGTACTGGACGATGTTCGCCACGGTCTTTTTGATGAACACCGCCTTCGCCGTGGACGCCTACCGGGAGGGCAAGGAGCTGATGATCGCCCGCCGCGAGGGCCGCTGGGCGCCGAGCTGCGTCAAGCCCAAGGCGACCGCCAGAACCTAGGGCTCGGCCGCCCCTGGGTTCACGCTATGCTCTGCGTGCACCCATCGCGAGGCCTCGACCCATGCGTTTCGCCCTGCTGTTCGTCCTGGCCTGCGCCTGTCGTCCCACCGCCGACGAGACCGGCCCGAATAGCTCCGACGACACAGACCCCACGACGGACACGGGCTCCCCGCCGGAGCTCGTGTCCTTCGACTGTGAGACCCACGGAGACTCCGCACTCACCGAGCTTCCCGAGCGTGTGACCCTCCGAACCTCCCAGCAGAGCTTCAACCAGGACTGGCAGGTCGCGCTGCTCGACGGTCGCATCCAGGTCAAGCCCGCGGACGGTAGCGGAGACTGGCAACTGCTGGGCTCCGAGGGCCTGCCCGAGGGCTCGC
>CAZHIK010000404.1:0-8028 GCA_964532635.1 uncultured Enterobacterales bacterium | reverse complement strand
CGCCGAGGCCGGTTCTCCGCCCTCATGCTACCTTCTGGCGTTCCGTCGCCTGCTCGTAGATGCCGCCCCCGTTGGTGGCGGACGAGCTGTGGATCACCAGGTCCTCGGCCGTGAAGTCGAGCCCGGAGATGATGGAGGAGATGGTGCCGCCGTTGGTGCCCACGCCCTCGAGCAAGGTGATCCCGGAGACCTCAAGCGCCGCTGCACCCGTGCCTACCGAGATCTGGGTGCCCACGCCCCAGCCCGACAGCTCGGTGACCGCGGCGCCGTCGGGCCCCACGACGGCGGCACTGGCCGCGGTGACCTGCACGTAGCCAGCGTAGGAGCCCGCGCAGAAGTACAGGGTTCCGTCGCTGGAGAAGGCGTAGGTGGTGGGCGTGCCCGTGGAGCTGAGGGTGAAGGTGCTGGTGAGATCGGTCTTGGCCCCCGCGCTGCTCACGAAGGTGACCGTCGATGACGGATCCGCGGTGCCGTCGCAGTTGGTGTCGACCCCGTCGCAATACTCCGTGGCCCCGGGGTTGATCGTCGGATCGCTGTCGTCGCAGTCCCCTCCGGTGGTGAGCGCCCCGGAGACCTTCCCGCAGTCGTAGACCAGGCTGCTGTCGTCGCCGTAGCCATCGCCGTCCAGGTCGGCGTACCAGGCCGTGGCGTCGCTCGCGTCCTCGTCGACGGACCCGTCGCAGTCGTCGTCGGTGCTGTTGCAGGTCTCGGTGGCGCCGGGGTTGACCGTGGAATCCGTGTCGTCGCAGTCGTTGTCGTCGTCGGTGTAGCCGGTGGGTTGGTTGCAGGCCGTGGTGGTCGTGGATGCGTCACCGTAGCCGTCACCGTCCGCGTCGAAGTACCAGGTGTCCCCATCGGCGGCGCCCACGTCCACCGTGCCGTCGCAGTCGTCGTCCACGCCGTTGCACAGCTCGGTCGCTGCCGGGTTGACCGCAGCGTCGGTGTCGTCACAGTCGGTGTTGGAGGCGACGTAGCCGCTGGGGGCGACGCAGGAGTAGTCGACATCGCCGGCGTCGCCGTAGCCGTCACCGTCGGTGTCGGCGTAGAACGGCGTGGTGCCCGAGGCGCCTTCGTCCACATCCCCATCGCAGTCCTGATCCACGCCGTCGCAGATCTCGGTGGCGCCTGGGTTGATGGACGCGTCACCGTCGTCGCAGTCGGTGTCGTCCGCCACGCAGTTGGTCGGCTGGTCGCAGGCGAGGCGGGGCCAGTCCGCGTCGCCATAGCCGTCGCTGTCACCGTCGTAGTACCAGGTGGACTCGTCCACCGCGTTGTTGTCGACGACCCCGTCGCAGTCGTCGTCATCGCCGTTGCAGTACTCGGTGCCGCCAGGGTGAATGGACGAGGATGTGTCATCGCAGTCCGTGCAGTCGGCGATGCTCCCCGCGGGTTGGGAGCAGGACACCGTCGAGGACGCCAGGTCCCCGAAGCCGTCGAGGTCCGCATCCGTGCACCAGGTGCTCGCGTCCAGCGCGGACTCGTCCGTGCTGCCGTCGCAGTCGTCGTCGACTCCGTTGCAGTACTCGGACGCACCCGGGTTGACCGATGCATCACTGTCGTCGCAGTCCCCACCGGAGCCCGAGGTGCGGCCGGGCTGGCTGCAGCTCTCCACCCAGGACGCGCTGTCGCCCCAGCCATCTCCGTCATCGTCGAGGTACCAGGTGCCGACGCCGATGGCGCTGTCGTCTTCCCCGTCCAGCAGCCCGTCGCAGTCGTCGTCGATGCCGTTGCAGACCTCCTGCGCGGCGGGGTTCACCGCAGCGTCCGTGTCGTCGCAGTCGCGGTCGTCGGCCACACCGTCGGAGGGCTGCTCACAGGCCTCGGTGGCCGCGTCGGGATCACCGTAGCCATCACCGTCGGCGTCCGTGTACCAGGTATGCCAGGCCAGGTCCTCGTCGATCTGGTGGTCACAGTCGTCGTCGATGCCGTTGCAGACCTCGTCGACACCTGGGTTGACGTCCGCGTCGGCGTCGTCGCAGTCGCTGCTGTCCGTGGCGAGGAAGGGATCGTGCTCGCAGGACAGGATCACCGGGCCGCTGCCGTAGCCATCGGAGTCACTGTCCGCGTAGTACTCGAGGGCGCCCACCAGGCTGGGATCGTCCAGGTCCACGAAGCCGTCGCAGTCGTCGTCCAGGTCGTTGCAGACCTCGTCTGCGCCCGGGTGGACAGCGGGATCGCCATCGTCGCAGTCGCTGGACTCCACGAAGCCATCGCCGTCGCTGTCCACCTCGACCTGCTCGCCCGTGTCGTCGGGCTTGGGGCCACTCGGACAGCCCAGGAGCAACAGAGCGAGAGCAATGGACCAGCGCATTTGGACTCCAGAGGTTCGAGACGGTCCGTCCCGGCCGACAGTATGCCACGGCCGCCCCCGTTCCCCGAGCCCCCGTCCAGGTTAGGCAACAAGGTCCATGGCGACGTGGTCGCCCCACCGCCCGAGGTGCCCGTGAAGAACCAAGTCTACTCCTGGCTCGAGCAGCTCATCGAGCGCCACAAGGCGCAGTTCGTCGATCTGGGCCTGGTGGACCTCAACGGCCGCCTGCGCCGGGTCACCCTGCCCGTCACCGCCATCGACCCCGGCATCCTCACCGAAGGCGTCGGCTTCGATGGCAGCTCGTACGGCTTCGAGAAGGTCGAGGCCAGCGACATGGTCATGGTGCCCGACCTCTCCACCGGCCACCGGGATCCCTTCAGGGCCGAGCCCACCCTGAGCTTCCTGGCCACCGCCCACGACACCACCCCTGGCTTGCCCATCTCCAACCAGGACACCCGCGGCATCCTGGCCCGCGCCGTGGCCTACCTTCGCTCCACCGGCCTGGCCGACGAAGTGCTGGTGGCTCCGGAGTACGAGTTCTACATCTTCGACCAGGTCGACATCGACAACACCAGCACCTCCCTGGGCTACCGGGTCTCCGACCGCGAGAACGACGACGGCAAGGCCTACCACCTCTCCTCCCCCTGGGATCTGCACGCCGGCTTCCGCGACGAAGCCGTCAACATGCTGGTGCAGTTCGGCATGAACGTGCGCTACCACCACCACGAGGTGGGGGGGCACGGCCAACAGGAGATCGAGTCGGGCCTCGAGCCGGTGCTCCAGGCCGGCGACCACGCCGTGATGGTGCGCTACCTGCTCAAGAACCTCGCCCACCGAGAAGGCCTGCAGCTCACCTTCATGCCCAAGCCCCTGTACAAGCAGGCGGGCAACGGCTGGCACGTGCACCAGCAGCTCCGCAAGGGCGGCCGCAACCTGTTCTACGATCCCAAGGGTGAGTACGGCCTGTCCGGCGCGGCCCGCAACTGGATCGCCGGCATCCTCACCCACGGCAAGGCGTTGTCGGGCATCACCAACGCATCCACCAACTCCTACCGCCGCCTCACCCGCGGCTTCGAGGCCCCGGTGGCCCTCACCTACGGCCCCGCCGACCGAACCGCGGCCATCAGGATCCCCAGGTGGGCCCAGGGCGAGGCCACCCGGATCGAGTACCGGGCGGGCGACCTCACCGGCAACCCCTACCTCTCCCTGGCGGCCCTGATCATGGCCGGCATCGACGGCATCGAGAAGGGCATCGACCCCAAGAAGAAGGGCATGGGACCCAAGGTCACCCGCAGCAAGGTCAAGACCCTGCCCTTCTCCCTGCTGGCGGCACTCGAGGCCCTCGAGGCCGACCACGAGTTCCTCACCAAGGGCGACGTCTTCCCCGAGTCTCTCATCGCCAACTGGCTCGACACCAAGCGCCGCGAGAACGACGACGTGGAGCACCGGCCCCACCCGCGTGAGTTCGCCATCTACTTCGATCTATAGGCCTCCATGATTCGCAACGAGCGCTTCGAGATCCCGGAAGGACTGGGCGGCGAGCGCCTGGACAAGGCCATCGCGGCCATCTCGGGCTGGACCCGGGGCCGGGCCAAGCGCTGCATCGCCCGGGGTGGAGTGTACCTGGCACGCAAGCGCGTGCGGATCGCCGCCCGCAAGGTGGAGCCCGGCCAGCGGCTGGAGCTGTGGTGGGCCGATCCCCCAGAGCCGGAGCCCCCTCCCCTGCAGCCCCAGGCGGTGATCCTGCGCCGCGGAGGCCTGCTGGTGATCGACAAGCCCGCTGGCGTGCACTGCCAAGGTGCGCGGCACCGCATCACCGGCACCCTGCCCGACATGGCTCGAGAGCTGCTGGGCTGCGATGCCATGCCCGAGCCCATCCACCGCCTGGACCGCCACTGCTCTGGCCTGGTGGTGTTGGGCGAGACCCGGCAGGCCCGGCGAGAGCTCGGCGCGCTGTGGCGCGGCGACCGCGTGCGCAAGCGCTACCTGGCCCTGGTGGTCGGAGAACCGCCGGACCAGTGCAGCATCGACGCCCCCATCGGGCTCGAGCCCGGAGGAGCCTCCGGCCAGCGTGGCGTGGTAGCCGACGGCCAGCCATCTCGCTCGGTACTCCGGCTGCAGCAGCAGGGAGACGGCGTTGCTCTCGTGCAGCTCCAGCCGATCACCGGCCGCACTCACCAGCTGCGGGTGCACTGCGCCCACATGGGCTGGCCCATGGCGGGGGATCCCTGGTATGCGCCGCGGGAGGTCGGGCGCATGTCACCGCGCTTGTGCCTGCACGCCTGGAAGCTGGAGCTGCCCAGCGGGGCACCCGGCACGCCGTGTTCGCTCGAGGCGCCGATCCCCTCGGAGCTGATGGAAGCGATGGAGGCCGTGGGGATCGACTGGAGGCCGGCCGGGAGGGGATGAACCCCTCCCCTACATCGTTCGATCAGCACATGTAGGGGCGGGGTTCACCCCCGCCCATTCCAGCACGATGGGCAAGAGCTGACGACACGCCTCCCGGCGGTACGCCACCGTCGAGCGCACGTCGTCGATGGGGCGGGCGGCCGCGGCCGAGGCGTCGGCGGCCCGAGCCACCAGCGCTGGGGTGGGGACCTGCCCCTCGAGCAAGCGCTCCACCTCGGGGGCCCGGATGACGGTGGGGGCCACCGCGCCGAGGGCAAAGCGGACATCGTGCAGCGCTCCGTCGACCACACGACAGGCGATGGCGGCGCTGGCCTTGGTGATCACGTGGTGGGCCCGGGCGCCGACGCGTTGGAAGGCGGACACGGTTCCAGGCACCACTGGACAACGGGCGCCCGTGAGCAGCTCGCCGGGCCGCAGCGCCGTCTGGCCGGGGCCCAGCAGGAACTCCCCGATAGGTAGCCAGCGCTCACCGCGAGCGGACAGGAGCCGAAGCTCGGCACCCGCCACCAGCAGCGGCGGGATGGCGTCGCCCGCAGGGGAAGCATTGCAGAGGTTGCCCCCCAGGGTGCCGCGAGTGCGGATCTGCAGGGATCCCATGATGTTGGAGGCCTGGTGCAGGGCCGGCAGGACCGCTGCGAGCGACGCATTGCCCGCCATGGCCTCGAAGCTCACCAGGGCGCCGATCCGCAGGGTGCCGCCCTCGACCGCGAGCTCTCGCCCCTCGGAGATCCCGCTCAGGTCCACCCAGTGGGCCGGGGGCTTCGCGCCGGCGTCGAGCCGGGTGAGGGTGTCGGTGCCACCGGCGATGGGGCGGGCGCTGGGGCCGTGATCGGCCAGCATGGCCGCGGCCTCGGCGAAGCACTTTGGACGCAGGACGCTCATGAGCCCACCTCCTGCTCACGCCGCTGGATGGCAGCGAGCACCCGCTCGGGCCGCAGGGGCAGGTCGTAGATGCGAGCCCCGATGGCGTCAGCCACCGCGTTGGACACCGCGGGGGCCACGGCCACCAGCACCGGCTCGCCCACGCCCTTGGCGCCGAATGGCCCCGTAGGCTCGGGGTCCTCGACGATGATGGGGACCATGTTGGGCATGTCGCACGGCCCAGGGGCCCGGTAGGTGTCCATGTTGCGGGTGATGGGGACGCCCTCCTCCCAGCGGTGCTCTTCGAGCAGAGCGAAGCCGAGGCCCTGGGCGGCGCCGCCGGTGATCTGACCCTCGACCATGCGGGGGTTGATGGCTCGCCCCACGTCGTGGGCGGCCACCAGGTCGGTGACCCGCACCTGGCCGGTGCGCGTGTCCACCTCGACGTCGGCGATGTGGACCGCGAAGGCGTAGGGCCAGTAGGCCTCACCCGCGCCCGTCTCGAGGTCGAGCTTGGTGGTGCTGGCCTTGAAGCGGGCCTGCCTCTCGAGCACCCGACCCTTGCCCTCCGAGCCCAGCCGATGCAGCTGCTCGAGGGCGCAGACCAGCCCGTCCCCATCCACCACGCCGCGGTCTGTGAGGCGCAAGCTGGCCTGGGGTCGATCGAAGCGCTCGGCCACGAAGGCCAACAGGCCGTCGCGGAGGCGATCCGCAGCCTGGCGCACCGCCTCACCGCTGACATAGGTCTGGCGGGAGGCAACGGTGGAGCCCGAGTCGGGGGTCTCGGCGGAGTCGCCCGTGAGCACCGTGAGCATGGCGCCGGACACCCCGAGCACCTGCGCGGCGATCTGAGTGAAGATCGTGACGGCACCCTGGCCGTAGTCGATGGCACCGCAGCGCAGCTCGAAGCGCCCGTCGGCGCGCAGCTTCATGATGGCGGAGCCGATGTCCCGGATCGCGTTGCCGTAGCCGATGCCGTAGTGGATGGTGGCGAGGCCCCGGCCCCGGGCGATGTGCGCCGGCGCGCGGGGCCTCTGTCGCTCGATCCGATCCGCCGCCTCGAGGGCCTGGTCCAGGCATGCCTGCAGGCCGCAGGAGCCCGTGATGGTCTGCTGGGTGGCGGTGGTGGCGCCCACTGTCAGGTGGTTGCGCCGGCGCAGTGCCACCGGGTCCAAGCCGATGGCCTCGGCCAGCTCGTTGACGAAGCTCTCCGAAGCGAAGACCACCTGGGGCGCCCCGAAGCCTCGGAAGGCCCCGGAGATCCCGTTGTTGGTGTAGGCGGAGCGCACGCGCACGGCCACGTTGGGGATGTCGTAGGGACCCGCCGCGTGAACCAGAGCCTTGCGGGCGATGTTGGGAGCCCAGGATGCGTAGGCGCCCGTGTCGAAGAGCACATCGATGTCCAGGGCGACGATGGTGCCGTCACGCATCACACCGCCACGCAACACCATGGTTCCCGGGTGGCGCTTGGTGCTGGCCACCTGGGTCTCCTCGCGGCTCCAGACGATGCGGACAGGGCGACCCGTGAGGACGGCGCCCAGTACGGCGTGGATCTGGCCGTAGATGTCCTCCCGCCCGCCGAAGGCTGCGCCGGTGTGTTGCTGGATCACCCGCACCTTCCTGCGGTCCAGGCCCACCGTGCGGCAGATGTGGTGGCGGTCGAAGAACACATTCTGCGAGGGGGCCCGCAGGGTGACGCCGCCGTCGTCGTCGGGGATGGCCAGGGCCGCCTCGGGCTCGAGGTACAGGTGCTCCTGGGCGCCGGTGGTGTAGCTGCGCTCCAGCACGACGTCGGCATCCGCCAGACCGGTCTCGAGCTCGCCGCGGCGCAGGCGCTGATCCACACAGAGGTTGCCCTCGGGGTGAAGCTGCGGAGCGTCGGGCTCGAGGGAGCGCTGGGGTGTGGTGACGGCCTCGAGGGGCTCCAGGTCCAGCTCCACCAGGGCGGCAGCCTCCCGGGCGGCCTCGAGGGACTCGGCCAACACAACGGCCACCGCTTCGCCGTGGAAGCGCACCCGATCGGAGGCGAACACCGGCTGGTCGTTCTTGGCGTTGCCGTAGTGCAGCTCGCCCGGAACGTCGGCGGCGGTGAGCACCCGGATCACACCGGGCACGGCCAGGGCCGCGGCGGTGTCGATGCCCTTCAGGGTGGCGTGCACCGCCTGGGCCCGCACGGTCACCCCGTGGAGGCAGCCAGGAGGCAGCGGCAGGTCAGCCGTATAGCGGCAGCAGCCCGTGGCCTTGTCCTCGGCGTCGACCCGCCAGGCTGACTCCCCCACCCGATAGGGAGGCGAGTCGGCGAGCACCATGCCCTGGGGGTCTGAACCTGCGGAGAGCACCTCCATGGCCGCGTCGACGATGGGGGTGTAGCCGGTGCAGCGGCAGGTGTTGCCGCTCATGCGAGCCCTCACACCTGCCTCATCGGCGGGCACGCCGTCGCGGCGCAT
>CAZHIK010000403.1:0-8029 GCA_964532635.1 uncultured Enterobacterales bacterium | reverse complement strand
GTCGAATCCTCGAGATCGGCGCCGAGCTGGCCTCTGAAGACGGGGAGCGGGTGGTGGACCTCGAGGGCCGCTGGCTGATGCCGGGCCTGGTCTGTGGTCACCACCACCTCTACTCGGCCCTCGCCTGTGGCATGCCCTTCCTTCCGGACGCTCCGGTGGACTTTGCGGACATGCTCGCCAAGGTCTGGTGGCGCATGGACCGGGCCCTCGATCGCGAGAGCGTCGAGCTCTGCGGCCTGGTGGGTGGCGCGCTGGCGCTGCGGGTGGGCTGCACCACCATCATCGACCACCATGCCTCGCCTTCTTTCATCGTCGGCAGCCTCGAGACCCTGGACGGTGCCCTGGACCAGCTCGGGCTCCGGCGGGTGCTCTGCTACGAGGTGACCGACCGTGGCGGTCCCGAGCAGGCCCAGGCCGGCCTCGACGCTCACCGGGAGCTGCTGGCCGCGGGTCCCGACGGCTGGCGTGCGGTCATGGTGGGTGCCCACGCCAACTTCACCCTCAGCGACCAGACCCTCGAGGCCTGCGGCGCCCTGGCGCGCGAAGCGGGCGTGGGCGTGCACATCCACGTGGGCGAGGCCATCGGCGACGAGAAGCTCGTGGGTGAGCCCCTCATCGATCGCATGGAGCGCCTCGGTGCCCTCACCCCGGGCAGCCTGTTGGCCCACTGCGTGCACCTGAGCGCCGACGAGATCCAGCGCATCTACGACGCCGGTGCTTGGAACAGCCACCAGGCCCGCTCCAACATGAACAACGGCGTGGGCTGGGCCCCGCTGCAGCACTTCGGCGCCCAGTCCGTGCTCGGCACCGACGGCATCGGTGCCGACATGATCGCCGAGGTCCAGGCCGCCTACTTCCGGTCGCAGGAAGGCGGCGCGGGCTGGTTCGCCGATCGCTTCATGGCGGCGCTGTACGCCGGGGCGGTCTTCGCGGGCGGCAAGCTGGGTGTCACCCTCGGCCGCATCGAGCCGGGGGCCGAGGCCGATCTGGTGGTCCTCGATCCCGTCCCCGGGCCGCCCCTGTTGGCGGAGAACCTGGCCAACGCCATCATCTTCCGCTTCACCTCGGGGATGGTCCGCCACGTCATGACCGGCGGACGCTGGCGCCTGTGGGACCGCGAGCTGGTGGGCGTGGACGAGGCCGCCATCGACGCTCGCGCCCGTCGCGCGGCCATGGCGCTGTGGCGTCGGATGCTCGACAACGACAAGGCAGAAGCCGGCTCCTAGCCCCCTTCCTCTTCGCTGGCCCGGGCCGCGCAGCGCCGGGTCTCGGACACGCAGATCAGGGTGAGATCGCTGCCGGACTCAAGCTGGAGCTCGCCAGCGTCCACGGTGTCTTCGCCGTCGCCGAAGCGCGCTTGGACGCGGTACAGACCAGGGGGCAGCGTGCCGGGCACGTGGGCCTGGCCCTCGGGGTCGATCAGGTTGACCTCCATGGCGTCGCCATCGAGCCGGAGGCTCGCCGGAGGCTCGGCGCGGGTGAGCATCACGGCGCCGCCCGCCGCGGCCGCGATGAGGGCTGGGCCGACGGTGGCCAGCAGCTTCCAGTACAGGGAGAGCTCTGGGCTCGCGTCGGCGTGCTCGTCGGTGAAGGGTGCCGAGTGGAGCCGGCGTCGCCCGTAGAGCAGATCCGCCGCTGGGCCGGCGGTTTGCAGCGGACCGCTTTCGCTCGTGAGAGCGGCGGTGTCGAGGCCGACGTCGTGGGTGACGGTGGGCGCGGTGCCGAGCTGGGGCAGGTCGGTCGGCACGGGCTCGAGGTCTGGCAGGATCTCCGCAGCGGCCTCGGACATGCTGGCAGCGCTCGGGTAGCGGTCCGCGGGGTTGTAGCGCGTGGCCTTGCGGATCAGGTCGGCCAGTGCGGGCGGGATGCCTGCCAACAGCCTGGCGTCCTGATCCGCGGCGAACAGGTCGAAGGGCGGCTCACCGGTGAGCAGGGAGTAGGCCGTGGCGCCCAGGGCGTAGATGTCGGTGCGCTCGTCGACGTCGCGGGCCGAGTGGCGCTGCTCGGGCGCCATGAAGGCCCAGGTGCCCAGGACGGTGCCTGTGCGGGTGTACGATGTGCCCGCCAGGGGCGCGGCCACGTGGGCGATGCCGAAGTCGGCCACCTTGGGCTTGCCGCTGGCCTCTAGCATGATGTTGTGGGGCTTGAGATCGCGGTGGATCACGCCCGCTTCGTGGGCCGCCTGGACGGCGTCGAGCACCGGGATCAGCACCTGGAGCACCATGCGTGGTGGCATGGGGCCGTAGCTGCGTACCCAGTCCCAGAGCGTGCCGCCGGTGATCAGCTCCATGACCAGGTAGAGCTCTGCACCGTCGCGGCGGATGTCGAACACCGCCACAACGTTGGGGTGCGCCAGGCTGGCCATGGCTCGGGCTTCGGTCTCGAGGCGGGCGCGCGCCTCGGGCAGCCTGGTGGCGGCCGGGACCAGCAGCTTGACCGCCCGCTCGACGCGGAGGTGCTCGTCCATGGCTCGGTACACCACCGCCATGCCGCCCTCACCGAGGATCTCCATCAGGCGATACCGGCCGTTGCAGAGCGTGGGGTGGTCGTCGGACTGCATGGGCACAGTCTATCGGTCAGAGTGCGCTTTTGCCTCGGTTCATGGAGAATATCTTTCGTCTTCGACGGTTTGGACTGGCGCGCATCCCTCTGCGGATCCTGCCCAGAGCCCCCACAGTATGGTTATTATCAGTTTTCACTCCTACGGAACTCAGGTTGTCCGACTTCTCCGAGCTGAGCGGCCCGCGTCCGGGCCAGCGTGTGCGCTTCGGGTCCTGCTTGAAGGTGGGGCGCCACCCTGGCAACGATCTGTGTCTCCACGAGCAGGCCGTCTCGAGCTTCCACGCGGTCATCGAGTGGGTCAACGATGGCTGGTTCGTGCGGGATCTGGGCAGCCGCAACGGCACCTCCCTCAACGGCCGCCGGCTCCAGCAGCGCTGCGGCCTCCAGCCGGGCGATGTGCTGCGCTTCGCGCGCGGGCCGGCCTGGCGGGTGTCCTGCCTCTCGGCCTCGCCTCCTGGCCCCGAGCAGGCCGTGGATTCCCGCACCAGCGGCCTGCAGCGCTCACTGCCCGACGATCTGGTCCTGGAGCTCCGCGCTGATGGGCCGGCCGAGGGCACAGTGATCGTACGCTGGGGCGCCCAGGTCCAGAAGGCGCGAGCGGGCAACGGCTTCCTGCTGCTCGACTACCTGGCCCGCGTTCCGGGAGATTGGATCACCGACGCCGAGCTGCGCAGTGTCCTGTGGGGCAAGCGCGGCGAGCGCATGAGCCGCAACGCGCTGCACTCGCTGATCTACAACACCCGGCGAATCTTCGAGGGCTGGGGGCTCGACGGGAGCATCATCGAGAAGGAGCAGGGGGCCACCCGCCTTCAGCTGCAACCCAGCCAGGTGAGCGTCTGCGACGCGCATCGCGACGAATCGGAAGAGTAGCGGTCCAACGCCGCGGATCCCCGTTTGTGTGCACTGTGTGTGCACCAACGATTCTCACGTACGCTATCGTAGATTCGTTCGCCGGTCCTTCCCACGGACTCGAACGCGAAAATGTGGGGTGGGTGCGGCTGACGCTCGCCGGGCGGGGCCCCGTTGGGGGGGGCCCGAGAGAGCGAAGACGCATTGGAGGGACGCCAACCCATCGGCAGTTCCCCCGGCTCTCACGAGCCGGGGGTTTTGCCTCCATGAATGCGTCCTTGCCTTCGCCTTGACGCGCAGCGCGCATTTTCTGCGCTATCTTGTCCGGCACACCCCGGCCCTGGGACGTGCGATGCGACCCGTTCTCCCCCTGCTGTCCGTTCTTCTCCTGGCTTGTACGCCCGATCCCGACGACTCCTCTCCCGGCACCGTGTGGGACTGCGTCATCCCCGAGGGTGACGAACCCGACTACAGCCACCAGGTCGGCTGCTGGGACGACTTCTCGGCCCTGGCTTCGCTGCCTCTGGACGCCTCGATCCCTGGTGCCTCGTCGGTCAAGACGGTCATCGATCGCTCCGATGACAACACCCTGTACTTCCAGAACAGCGAGCTGTACCCCATCCACTGGGACTTCGCGTGGGCCAACCTGAGTGGCGACGGCCTGCCCCTGGTGCCCGATCTGGGGCAGTTCAATACCACCGAGTACTACAGCCCCTCGCGGCGCTTCCTGCTCGGCGCGGTCACCTTCTACGAGGAGCCCGACGTCTGGGCCTACGAGATCTCGCCCTACGACACCGCCGACGCCGACATGATCACCACGGCCTACCGGCTGATCCGGGACAACGCCTACTTCGGCGACGACTTGTACTTCCACCCCAGCTCCGAGTCGGTGGAGTCGCGGGTCGAAGACCTGGGCTCGGATGTCCGTGTGATCACCACCGACGAGCTGTTCGCCGGCATCAGCTACCAGCCCCTCAACCTGGGCTGCTCAATGGGCACCATCGGCTTCTACGAGAGCGACGGTGTCGACAACGTCAGCTCCCGGGAGATCGTGGTGCTCGACGCGGTGCCCAACGACATCTCGGTGGTCTCCGGCATCATCACCGCCACCTGGCAGACCCCGCTCTCCCACATCAACGTGCTGTCGCAGAACCGCGGCACGCCGAACATGGCCCTGCGGGACGCCTGGGACAACGAGGAGCTGCGGGCCCTCGAGGGCCAGTGGGCCGAGCTGTGCGTCGAAGCCATGGACTGGAGCGTTCGTGAGGTCACCCAGGAAGAGGCCGACGCCTGGTGGGAGGAGTTCAAGCCCGATCCCCTCGACGTCACCCCCATGGACCTCACCGTCACCGATCTGCGGGACGAAGCCGAGATCCTCGACCTCGACACCTACGATCTCACAGACGCCATCCCCGCGGCGGTGCCTGCGTTCGGCGGCAAGGCCAGCCACTACGGCGGTCTGGCGCTCATCGGCGACGAGGTTCCTCACCCCCACGCCTTCGCCATCCCGGTCTACTACTACCACCAGCACATGGAGCAGAATGGGCTGCTCGAGGTGGCCGAGGCCATGCTCGAAGACCCGGACTTCCAGGGTGACGCAGCCGTCCGCCGGGAGATGCTCGAGGAGCTGCAGCAGTCCATCAAGGACGCGCCCATCGACGAGGACTTCTTCGCCCTGCTGTCGGCCAAGCTCGAGGCCGACTACCCCGAGGTCCGCATGCGCTTTCGCTCGAGCACCAACGCCGAAGATCTGAACGGCTTCAACGGTGCGGGCCTGTACGACAGTGAGAGCGCCACCCTGGGTGACAGCAGCGACCCGGTGGACCAGGCCGTCAAGAACGTCTGGTCCAGCCTGTGGAGCTACCGCGCGTATGAAGAGCGCGAGTACTACAGCATCCGCCACATCGACATCGGCATGGCCGTGCTCTGCCACCACAGCTTCCCGGATGAGGAAGCCAACGGCGTGGCCATCACCGCCAACATCTACGACACCACCGGCATGGAGCCCGCGTTCTACGTCAACGTCCAGCTTGGCGAGGAGTCCGTGGTCCAGCCCGATGCCGGGGTCACCTCCGACATCTTCCTCTACTACTACGACATGCCCGGCCAGCCGATCGTGTACCTGGCCCACTCCAGCTTGATCGAGGAAGGCGAGACCGTGATCTCGAGCGCCCAGACCTACGCCCTCGGGCAGGCCCTGAGCGCCATCCACAGCTACTACTACGAGGTCTACGGCGGCGACGGCTTCTATGGCATGGACGTGGAGTTCAAGTTCGACGACGACTGGGACGACGACCCGGATGACGAGCCCCAGCTGTGGGTCAAGCAGGCTCGGCCCTACCCGGGGTGGGGAGGATGAAGCTTCGGCTTGTGGTGGTGCTGGCCTTGCTCACCGGCTGCGGTGACGAGCCCCCCCCAGGCGACAGCCGGCCCGACAGCGACAGCCCGGGCCTCGATCCCGCCACCGTCGCCCTCGAAGGAGCCTGCTCCATGGCCACCGACTACGGTGGCTTCGTGGTGGACGCCCTCGAGGACTATTCCACCGTCAGCGGTTCGGTCAGCGATGGCGTGGTGCCCATGACGGTGCTCGAAGAGGTGGCCGTGGAGGGGGACTGCCGTGCTCTGCGGCGCAACAACCCGTTCTGCGATCCGCCCTGCGAGAGCGGCCAGGCCTGTGACTTCGACGGCGAGTGCGTGCCCTACCCCGAGACTCAGGACCTGGGCACCGTCACCATCGCGGGGCTGGGGGATGCGGTGGTCATGGAGCCCGTCTCCCCGGGCTATACCTACTTCGACACCTCGGTGGGCCACCCGGCCTACCAACCCGACGTGCTGGTGGAGCTGCAGACCAGCGCGGGCCCGTGGGGACCTCTGACCCTGCACGGCGTGGGCGTGGAGCAGCTGGTGCCTACCCAGGAGACCTGGCTGGTGGCGGAGGGTGAAGACCTCGCCATCACCTGGGAGCCGCCCACGGGTCTGGCCCGCTCCCACGTGCTGCTGCGGGTCACCATCGACCAACACGGCACCACCCCCATCAGCCTCGAGTGCACCTTCGACGACGACGGCGAGGGCATCATCCCCGGCGCCATCACCGAGCTGCTGGTGACCGCCGGTGTCACGGGCTTCCCCAACGGCAGCCTGGTGCGCCGCACCGCGGATCGGGTGGAGCTTGGAGAGGATGCCTGCGCGGAGTTCGTGGTGTCGTCCACCCGCAGCCCCGACGTTCGGGTCGATGGCTACACCCCGTGCAATGACGACGAGGACTGCCCGGACGGGCAGGAGTGCAACGAAGCCCTCGAGATCTGCGAGTAGGAGCGACCATGCGCGCCAGCGTCCCCATCTTCCTGTTCCTGGCCGGCTGCCACTGCACCTCGACGGTCTCTCCGGAGGACACGGAGGGTACCCCGCTGGACACCCAGCCCCCGGACAGCCCAGCGGACACTCAGCCTCCCGTCGACACCGGGCCCTTCCAGCACGACTGCACGGAACCCGCGCCCCTGCCGGTGGACGCCGAGCGACTCCAGGGCTTCTTCTCGGCCGAGGACTTCGTCTTCGACGCCGATGGCTACGTGGTGGGCATCGACGACGGCGGCAACCTCATCGGCATCAACCGCGCGGGCGAGCGCAAGGTCATCCTACCCAACGCCGGCTACTGGACCAGCGGGATGCACCAGCTGCTGGACGGTAGCTTCGTCTACAGCGACGCCATGACCGGTTCCTTGATGCGCGTGGAGGAGGGCAGCGGAGCCGAGGTGGTGGTCTCGGGCATGGCCTACCCCAACGGCATCGAGGTGGACCCCGAAGGCTTCGTCTACGTCACCGAGCACGACGCTGGGCGCGTGCGACGCATCGAGCCAGAGACGGGCGAGTACAGCTTCGTGGCCCAGGATCTCTACCACCCCAACGGCATCCAGTTCTCCACCGACTACCAGACCCTCTTCGTCAACAGCTTCGGGGGTGGCATGGTCAACGCCATCCAGCGCGACGGCCAGGGCGGCTGGGGTGAGCCCGAGCTGGTCGGCTACGTGCCCAGCATCGACGTGGACGCCATCCCCGCGCCCTGTGTCGAGGCCGAGGCGGGTGATGCCTGCGTGATGAGCTACGGCGGCGTGGGGGCCTGCGAGGTACCGGCTGACGACGAGCCCAGCTGCGAGGTGGCGCGGGACTTCGACGCCTGCAGCGGCCTGACCGGGGGTGACGACTGCACCACGGATCTACTGGGCGTCGAGATGTCGGGCGTCTGCGTGGACGACCCCGACGTGGCGGAGCAGCCCTTCTGCCCTCGCACCGAGGGCGAGCGAGTGGAGGCCTGCGCCGGCCAGTCCGACTACGGCGGCTGCCGGTACAAGAACGAGCCCGGCTACTGCGTGACTGGCTGGGAGGGCGCGCTGCTCTGCGTGACAGACGGCGACTACGACACCATGCAGGAAGGGTGTCGAGGGCTCGAGCAGGGGGATGCCTGCAACGCGCTGTACCCGTCGGGGCCATGGTCGGGCACCTGTGAGATGTACACCCACTGGGGCTGGGGGCTCGCTTGTGATCCCTGGTACGGCTGGGGTGAGGTGGGCGGCCTGGACGGCATGGCCGTGGACGCCTGCGACAACGTCTACGTCACCGA